>JAEWHQ010000323.1 GCA_023387715.1 Pseudomonadota bacterium
GGCAAGCCCTGCACCGATAAAACCAGTCGCCCACAAAAACACAAAGAACACCGGAAACAAGCGGACTAACATGATTTTTTTACCTTGGACATAAAAGCACGGCTTCAGCACAGATCATAGGATGTCAGGTGCACCAAGCTATTTCTGGCCGCTTTTTGCAACTAGTCCGCGAGTGTGGCCTTGCAGCCATAGCTATTAACTGCCATTGCTGCGCCATGAGCGAAGATAATAATCAAATCATATTGTTTGTTGATGCCGATGCTTGTCCGGTAAAGGCGGAAATATATAAAGTAACTGAACGTCACGGTGTCAAAGTGCTGCTTGTCGCCAATAGTTACATGATGATCCCGCGAGATCTGACCCATGTTGAGCGCATTGTTGTGCCAAGCGGCCTTGATGTCGCTGATGACTGGATTGCAGAACGCGCCCGCCCAGGTTCGATTGTCATCACCGCCGATATCCCGCTGGCAAGCCGCTCGGTCAATGCAGGTGCCATCACTATTGCGCCTAACGGAAAATTGCATACAGCCAATAATATCGGCAATACGCTGGCCACCCGCAATCTGATGGATAACCTGCGTTCTTCCGGTCAGGTCACCGGCGGCCCTGCCCCGTTTTCACCGCGTGACCGCTCCAGCTTTTTATCAAGCCTCGAAGAAGCAATCACACGGCTTAAAAGAGAAGGTTTCAAACCTTAAAACGCCTTTATTCAAAGAGATTGCGCAGCCTCGATCAGTTTGATTGCTTCGGGGCTGTCCCATTCGGCCGGCCCGTTCATGGATGAAATCTGGCAGCCGTCTTTATCAACCACCAATGTTACCGGCAGACCAAAGGCCAGGTTTTTACGCTTCAGATCATTAAAGCTTTTTAAGCTCGCATCACGATAAAGCGCCAGATGTTCAATGCCGATTTCATTTAAAAAACCAACCGGCTTGGTATTGTCGCCGGTATCAATATTAACGGCAACTACCTCAAAATCATCGCCGCCTTTCATTTGCTGCAACTTATCAAGTGCCGGCATTTCTTCACGGCAAGGGGCACACCATGTCGCCCATAAATTGACGAGCAGCGTTTTGCCTTTGAAATCTCCGAGTGTCATTTTTTTGCCGTCGCGATCAGAAAATTCCAGATGCGCCAGCGAAATCGGTTTGTCGGCTGCACGCATGGCAGCCACAGTTCCACCCGCCGCAGCATCCAGTTTTTGTAATGTACCGGCTTTTGCCGCACAAAACTTGTCCTGATCACTATTTCCTGTGGCAAGGTTTGCGCTAATATCATTGCCAGAAGGGCGTTCCATCACGTATACCGCCCCTACACCGGCGAGTACACCTGCGACGGCTGCCAGTATGATGATTCTCGGTTGTCTCAGAATATTGGTCATCTGTCGCTGTTTCCTGCCATTTCGTCTTATAATATTTTTACCGTTAAGCCTGAGGCATACGAGCATGAGCGAACAAAAATCAAGCAACCAGATGTGGGGTGGCCGTTTTGCCTCAGGACCCGATGCGATTATGGAAGAGATTAACGCATCTATCGGTTTTGACCAAAAACTCTATGGTCAGGATATTCGCGGCTCCATTGCGCATGCCAATATGTTGGTTAAATCCGGCATTATTGCGAGCGAAGATCACGCAAAAATCGTTGATGGCCTGAAGGCTGTTCTGGCCGAGATCGAAAGCGGTAAATTCACTTTCTCCCGCAAGCTTGAAGACATTCACATGAATGTTGAAGCACGCCTTGCTGAGCTGATCGGCGCCTCTGCCGGTCGTTTGCATACTGCGCGCTCGCGTAATGATCAGGTAGCGCTGGACTTCCGCCTCTGGGTTAAAGAAGAGCTGGAAAAAACTGCATCCGCGTTGAAAAATCTCATTGAAGCTTTTCTGGAACGCGCCGAAGAACATGCCGCCACCGTCATGCCGGGCTTTACCCATCTGCAAACGGCACAGCCTGTCACATTTGGCCACCACTGCATGGCTTATGTGGAAATGTTCGGTCGTGATCTGACGCGTGTGCGTGATGCCATTGAACGCATGAACGAATCACCGCTTGGCGCTGCCGCACTGGCGGGAACCGGTTTTCCGATTGACCGTCATATGACCGCAGAAGCACTTGGCTTCCGTGAGCCAACCCGCAACTCTATCGACAGCGTGTCTGATCGTGACTACGCGCTGGAGTTCCTCTCCGTTGCTGCGATCTGCGCCACCCATCTTTCGCGTCTGGCTGAAGAAATCGTCATCTGGTCAACACCACAGTTTAATTTCGTGCGTCTGTCCGATGCTTTCTCGACCGGCTCTTCCATTATGCCGCAAAAGAAAAATCCGGATGCGGCCGAACTGGTGCGCGCTAAAACCGGCCGTATCACCGGTTCGCTCGTCGGCCTTCTGACTGTCATGAAGGGTCTGCCGCTGGCCTATTCCAAAGATATGCAGGAAGACAAAGAAGCCGTCTTTGATGCCGCCGAAACCCTGGAACTCAGCATTGCTGCCATGAGCGGTATGGTGCGTGACATCACCATCAACACCGCTTCCATGAAAAAGGCTGCAGGCTCAGGTTATTCCACTGCAACCGATCTGGCCGACTGGCTGGTACGTGAACTGGGCATGCCTTTCCGTGAAGCGCACCATGTCACCGGTCGTGCTGTTGCAGCGGCTGAAGCCAAAAAAGTTGACCTGTCGAAGCTCAGCCTTGCCGAGTTGCAGGAAATCCATTCCGGCATCACCGATGCTGTGTTTGATTTCCTCACCGTAGACAAATCGGTTAAAAGCCGTCAGTCTTTCGGCGGAACTGCCCCGCAGGAAGTGCGCCGTCAGATCCGTTACTGGAAAAAGCGGATTGTTAAAGCCTGATCTTCAGGCTTTACTTTATCCCAAGCGGGCTGCTTCGAAATACGTTTTAAGGGTTAAACCCAAGCTTTAAAGGTCAAACAATGTCGAGCCGGAAAGTTATTTTCTCAGCACTGGTTACACTGCTTATCGCAGGCACACTTTCTGCTTGTGGCCGTAAAGGCCCGCCGGAATTGCCGCCTGCCGCTATTGTAACCGATGAATACGGGCGCACCCAACCGGCTCCCAAACCTGCCAAGGATGAACCGTTCATCCTCGACAAGCTGATCCCGTAAGACGTTTAACCCTTTCAATTTTAAGGACTAAAGTCCGTGAACCATTTTGAATATCAAGACGGCGTTCTCCATGCTGAAAATGTGAAGATCTCCGATATTGCCGATGCTGTCGGCACGCCTTTTTATTGCTATTCCCGCGCAACGATCGAGCGCCACTTCCGCGTATTCTCGGAAGCTTTCGCCGATATGCAGCCATTGATCGCCTATGCGCTGAAAGCCAACTCCAATCAGGCAGTGCTCAAAACACTGGCTAAAATGGGCGCTGGTGCGGATACGGTTTCGGAAGGCGAAATGCGCCGTGCACTTGCTGCCGGTATTCCTGCCGAAAAAATCGTTTATTCAGGCGTTGGCAAATCTGCACGCGAAATGGATTTCGCGCTCAATGCAGGCATTTATTGCTTCAATGTGGAATCCGAGCCGGAACTGGAACTCTTGTCGGAACGCGCGGTACGTTTGGGCAAAGTAGCCCCTGTTTCTTTGCGCATTAATCCGGATGTGGATGCCAAGACACACGCCAAGATCTCCACCGGTAAATCCGAAAACAAATTCGGCATTCCGCGTGTGCGTGCGCGTGAAGCCTATAAGCGCGCCGCCGAACTGCCGGGCATTAAAGTAACCGGTATCGATATGCATATCGGTAGCCAGATCATTGATCTGCAACCGTTTGATGATGCTTTTGCCTTAATGGCAGAGTTGGTGCGTGAATTGCAGGCTGACGGCCACCAGATCGATCATGTCGATATGGGTGGCGGTCTGGGCATTCCTTACCACGACGACAATAACCCGCCGCCATTGCCGGATGCTTACGCCGAAATCGTGCGTAAACATATCCGCCCATTGGGTTTGAAAACGGTTTTTGAACCAGGTCGTCTGATTGTCGGTAATGCCGGTATTATGATCACTGAAGTAATCTACGTCAAAGATGGTGATGCCAAAAACTTCGTCATTGTTGATGCGGCGATGAATGATCTTATCCGCCCGACCTTGTATGAAGCCTATCACGGTATCCGCCCGGTGGTGGAAGCTGACGATAATGCGCCACGCATTCATGCCGATTTTGTCGGCCCTGTTTGCGAAACCGGCGATTATCTGGGTGTGGACCGTGAAGTGGCACGTCCAAATCCGGGTGATCTCATCGCTGTTTGCACTGCCGGTGCTTATGGTGCTGTTCTTTCAAGCACTTACAACACCCGTCTTCTTATTCCGGAAGTGCTGGTCGATGGTGACCGCTTCCATGTGGTGCGCCCGCGCACCAGCTATGAAGAGCTGATCGCGCAGGATAGCATTCCTGATTGGCTGTAAGCGGCATTGATAAATTAAAACCTGTCCGGCAGATATGGCCGGACAGGTTGCTTTTGCCATTCTCATGCAAGTTTCATGTGTTTTTTTAAGGCCACGCCTCGTCTTTGCCATGATGCATGTTATTGTTGCGCAAACGAGAAGGCCAAGGCGCAGCCGGAAAAATGAGCCGAAGAGATATGAACCGGAAAGATGAGAATGGCTTTGCCTGACCACAAGCCAAAGGACGAACTTCGGAAAATACGCCTGCGTGTATTTTTCACGATGTTGTTCGAGCGTATGTGGCCGCTTTTACTGCCGCTTCTCATCACACTGGCGCTGCTGGCATCGTTAAGCTGGTTTGGCCTGTTCAACCGGATGCCCTATTGGCTGCATCTGACAGCACTCAGCCTGCTGTTTGTCATTGCGCTTGTCACTGTTTTTCTGCCTGCCCGTGTCCGCATTCCTTCTGAAAAAGAAGTCAATCAGCGCATTGAAACAATCAACGCGCTGTCGCATCAGCCGCTGACGACACAAACAGACAGAATTGCGACCAGTGATGATCCTTTGGCGCAGGCTCTCTGGCTCGAACATCAGCGCCGCATGGCGCGCCAATTAAAAAACCTGCAAACCGGCCTGCCTGACACACGCATTGCCGAGCGCGATCCGCTTGGTATCCGTGCTTTGGTTTTATTGTTATTTGTGACTGCTTTTGCCTTTTCTTACGGATCAAAAGGTGGCCGCCTTATCGATATGGTGCATTTGCCGGAAGCCAAAGAACAAGTGGCAGCGCGCATTGATGCATGGGTGACGCCTCCGCGCTACACAGGCAAAGCACCTGTCTTCCTCAATGCAAATACGGATGAGCAAGCAACCATTACCGTACCGCAAGGCAGTATTTTTTCACTGCGTATTTCCGGCAGCGCGCGCGAATATTTGACCGCAGAAGATGCAAACGGCAAAAGCGAAATAATTCAACCGGAACTGACCGAAGACGAAGCGGAACAGGGCAAAACCAAGCCAACGGCAGATACACGCAACTTCCAATATGAATTGCATGACAGCCAGACCCTGAAGCTCACCGTCAACCACCGCAGCCAGTCATGGCAATTTACCGTAACACCCGACAAAGCCCCGCAAATCAGCTTTACCAAAGAGCCGGATCAGGCGCGCAACGGCACTTTGCAGCTGCATTATAAAATCACGGATGATTATCCGGTTGCCTCTGCCTACGCCGAGATCACGCCTCTTGGTGCAGACGACCATGAAACGCTGATGCTTTATGAAGCGCCGGAACTGGCGCTGTCCCTGCCC
>JAEWHQ010000328.1 GCA_023387715.1 Pseudomonadota bacterium
TGTTTTGATTCTGCAAAAATGAATCAACCGGCACGCAATAACCGGATCGCTTCATCGCGGCTGAACAAATAAAGCAGGGTACGCAAAGCTTCACCGCGGGTTGTTGTCAGCTCCGGATCTTTTTCCAGAACTAAGCGCGCATCTTTACGGGCAATTTCCAACAGGTCGGAATGCACTTCGAGGGAGGCTAGCTTGAAGCCGGGGGTGCCGGACTGTCTGGTGCCAAGTAATTCGCCTTCGCCGCGCAGTTTTAAATCTTCTTCGGCAATACGGAAACCGTCTTCGGTTTCACGCATTACTTTCAACCGTGCTTTGGATATTTCGCCTAATGGGCCTTTATAAAGTAACAGGCAGGATGAGGGCTTATCACCACGCCCGACACGTCCGCGCAATTGGTGCAACTGTGCAAGGCCAAAGCGCTCGGCATGTTCAATCACAATGATGGTGGCATCCGGCACATCAACGCCCACTTCAATCACGGTGGTCGCAATCAACAGGCGGGTTTCGCCTTGCTTGAAGGCGCGCATGGCTTCATCTTTTTCAGCGCCCGTCATCCGGCCATGAATAAGGCCGACGCGATCACCGAAAACAGTTTGCAATGTGTGAAAGCGTTCTTCGGCGGATGTCAGTTCAATATGTTCGGATTCTTCCACCAAAGGGCAGATCCAATAAATCTTCTGTCCGTCTTGTATTGCGCTTTGCATGCGGTCAATAAGCTCGTCCAACCGCTCCAGTGGTAATGTCACTGTCGTAATAGGACGGCGACCTGCCGGTTTTTCGGTAAGCTTGGAAACATCCATGTCGCCAAAGGCGGTCAGCACTAAGGTGCGTGGTATAGGGGTTGCCGTCATCACCAGCATGTCAGGTGCAGTGCCTTTGGCGGTTAGCATCAGGCGTTGATGCACGCCAAAACGATGCTGCTCGTCAATGATGGCAAGCACCAGATCATGATACTCGACCTTTTCCTGAAACAGGGCATGAGTGCCGATAATGATATTGATTTCACCCTCACGCAATTCATCAAGAATGCGCTGGCGTTCACGACCCTTTTCACGGCCTGTCAAAAGCGCGGCTTTCAGGCCAGCTGCTTCTGCCAAGGGTGCAATCGTGGCATAATGCTGGCGTGCCAGCACTTCTGTGGGTGCCATCAGTGCGGATTGTCCGCCTGCTTCAGCGGCATGTGCCATAGCAATGAGGCCGACAATGGTTTTGCCGGAGCCGACATCTCCTTGCAAAAGCCGTAACATGCGTTGCGGTTCTTTCAGGTCGGTGATGATTTCTTCAATGGCTGTCTGCTGGCTGCCGGTCAATTGATAGGGCAGCTTTTGTAAAATCGCCTGAATGATCTGGCCATTGCCCTGTAAGGGGCGGCCAGAAAGTTTGCGTGTCTTTGCCCGTACAAGCGCAAGGGCCAATTGTCCGGCCAGCAGTTCATCATAAGCCAGTCGCCTGCGATAAGGGCTTTCCAGCTCAATATCTTGCGGCTCTTCCGGCTGATGCATATGCACCAGTGCTTCATTGTGGCCGGGAAATTCTTCCCGTTTCACTAGGCTTTCATCAATCCATTCCGGCATGGCCGGAATGCGGGTCAGCGCTTCATCAATCGCACGGTTGAGCACTTTGGGTGATAGGCCGGCTGTCGTCGGATAAACCGTTTCTAACAGTGGCAACCCGTCCGTGTCATGGATACTGGCAATATAATCGGGATGCACCATTTGGGCGCGGCCGTTAAACCACTCCACCTTGCCGGAGATGACCACTGTTTCGCCTTCGGGCAGCACTTTATGCAGCCAAGGGATTTGTGCATGAAAAAACACCAGTGTAATTTCGCTTGTGTCATCATGGGCAATGACGCGGTGCGGAGCATTGGCGCGGGTTTTGCCGGAGGCTGAAAAGGCTGGCTGGTGAAAATCCACCACCACTTCTAAAGTGACGATCGCGCCATGTTCGGCCAAATTAACAGTTGGGCGAAAGCGCCGGTCAATGACCGAACTTGGCGGGTAATAGATAAGCTGACCGACGCGCGGCTCGGATGCGGGTTCGCTGCCGAGTAATTTTGTAAGCAGGAGGGACACTTTCGGCCCGATACCGGGAAGTGTTCTGACGGAGGCAAAAAACGGATCAAGCATTGAAGGTCGCATGAGGCGAAGCTTTAACCGGATTTTCGTTGCATGCAAGCCACTGTTGTGAAAATTTGTGCACTTTTTGTTCTGTATTGCTTAAAAGAGCAAAACAGGTTCCCACATTGCGGATAAATGCTGTATAGCGAAGAGAATAAAGGTGAAGCGGAGAGCGTTTTTATGACTGATACAACAGAAGCCACGAATGCAGCAGTTGAAAAGGCCGCGGCTAGAGCTGATCTTGATGTCAGACGCCGCAAGCTGTTGTTCCGTTCATGGCATCGCGGCATGAAAGAGATGGATATCATCTTTGGTCAATATGCCGATGAATATCTTGCCGGTTTTACGGATGCACAGCTTGATGAATATGAGCATCTGCTGGAAGTGCTGGATCGCGATTTGTTCAAATGGGTTACCGGTGAAAGCGCGATACCGACAGAGTTTGATACACCACTGTTCCGCGATATTATCGATTTCCGTAAGCGTATAGCCTTTTAATATCATCAGCCTTTAAGCTGCTGGGTGACGTGTAAAAATTGCTGTAAAAATAGAGTTCTGTCCGATGTCCGTATTTTCCAAATTTGGCTTGAAACCGTCCAAAACCGCGCATGTCACGATTGATGGCGTGGCGGATGGTTTTGAAGGGTTTTGCCTTGCCAGATTAGTTGAAGAAGTGGGCGAGGGCGGCCCTCTGTTATTTGTGATGCGCGATGGTCAGCGCGTGGCGGATCTGGAGCAGGTTTTAAACTTTGTGCGTCCTGATCTGCCTGTGTTGCATCTGCCTGCATGGGACTGCTTGCCTTATGACCGCGTGTCGCCGGGCGCTGATACCAGTGCGCGCAGGCTGGCTGCATTGGCGTATCTCTCCAATCTGCAACAGCAGCGCCATCCGGCGATTATTCTAACCACTGCCAATGCCGTGTTGCAAAAGCTGCCGCCGCGTGCAGCGCTTGCCGATCAGGTGATTTCCGCGCGGCCGGGCAATCGGCTTAATATGAACGAGCTTGCCGGCAAACTGGAACGCAATGGTTTTGAACGCGTGCCAACGGTGCGTGATGTGGGTGAGTTTGCCGTTCGCGGTGGTATTCTTGATCTCTTTGCACCGGGCACAGAAGAGCCGGTGCGTCTTGATTTCTTCGGCGATACGTTGGAATCAATCCGCACCTTTGATCCGGCAACACAACGCACCAGCGGCAATCAGAAAACCTTCATTCTCCAGCCGATGAGCGAAATTACGCTTTCGCCGGAAATGATCAGCCGTTTCCGTTCGCAATATGTGCAGATGTTTGGTGCGCCTTCACGCGATGATGCGCTTTATCAGGCTATCAGTGAGGGGCGCCGTTTTGCCGGTATGGAACACTGGCTGCCGCTCTTTTATGATGAGCTGGAAACGGTGTTTGATCACACTGGCTCCATGCCGGTGGTGTTTGACCATCTGGTGACAGAGGCTTTGGCCGAGCGCCACACATTGGTGCTTGATCATTATGAAGCGCGTGAGCGTCAGGCAACAGGCAAGGAACCGGGCGATAGTGTGCCTTATAAGCCTGTGCGTCCGTCTGCGCTTTATATGTCGCCTAAACAAGTGCAGGAACATGCGCAGGCTGCCGGTATGCGCATTGATCTGACCCCTTTTGGTGCGCCGGAAGTTACAGGTCGCACCGTCATTCATGCTGATGTGCAGGCTGTAAGAAATTTTGCCGAAGAGCGTGCTGCCACCGATATTAACCTCTTTGAAGTGGTGGTTAAATATCTGGCTGATTTGCGAGCCAGCGGCAAAAAAGTCATGTTGGCGGCATGGAGTGAAGGCTCGCTTGATCGCTTGCTGCAAGTGCTTGGCGAGCATGGCCTTGAAAAAATCGAAACCGTTGATGAGCTTCGCACTGTCAAAGCTTTATCGCGCGATAAAATCACGGCCACCGTGCTGGCGATTGAAAGCGGCTTTACCGCCAGTGATCTGGTGGTTGTGGCTGAGCAGGATATTCTAGGTGACCGCTTGGTACGTCGCACCAAGAAGCGCAAACGCGATCAGGACTTTATCTCTGATGCGGGTGCGTTGACGGCCGGCGATATTGTTGTGCATGTCGATCACGGTATTGGTAAATTTGTCGGGCTTAAAACCATCACGGCTGCGGGTGCGCCGCATGATTGTTTGGAAATTCATTATGCCGGTGATGACCGTCTGTTCTTGCCGGTTGAAAATATCGAGCTTCTGTCGCGCTTTGGCGGTGAGGGCTCGACAGCACTGCTTGATAAGTTGGGCGGTGGAGCGTGGCAGGCACGTAAAGCCAAGCTTAAAAAACGCTTGCTGGAAATTGCCGGACATCTCATTCAGATTGCGGCTGAGCGTCAGATGCGCGGTGCACCGGTTATGCCGCCACCTGAAGGGCTTTATGCCGAGTTTGCAGCCCGTTTCCCTTATGATGAAACCGAAGATCAGCTGAGCGCCATCGAGGCGATCACTGATGATCTCTCGCTTGGTCGTCCGATGGATCGCCTGATTTGTGGTGA
>JAEWHQ010000354.1 GCA_023387715.1 Pseudomonadota bacterium
GAGCCAAAACAGCCCTGCTCGTGTTTTTATTTAAGCAGACAGTTCTTTGCGAATGATTTCTGCACCCGCACCTAAGGCGCGCAACTTGCCTCTTGCCACTTCACGCGACAAAGGTGCCATGCCACAATTGGTGCAAGGGTAAAGCTTGTCGGCATCGACAAACTGAAGCGCTTTTCTTAAAGTGTTAGCCACTTCTTCCGGCGTTTCAACTGTAGTGCTGGCCACATCAATAGCGCCAACCATCACTTTTTTACCGCGGATCAGCTCAATCAAATCCATCGGCACATGAGAATTATGGCATTCCAGCGAAATCAGATCGATGCTGGATTGTTGCAGCTTCGGAAACGCTTCTTCATATTGTCTCCACTCGGAGCCCAGCGTCTTCTTCCAGTCTGTATTGGCTTTGATACCGTAACCATAGCAAATATGAACTGCGGTTTCACATTGCAGACCTTCAATGGCGCGTTCCAATGTTGCAACACCCCAATCATTCACTTCGTCAAAGAAAACATTGAATGCAGGCTCATCAAACTGGATGATGTCCACACCGGCAGCTTCCAGTTCCTTGGCTTCTTCATTGAGGATTTTAGCAAATTCCCAAGCGAGCTTTTCACGGCTTTTATAATGCGCATCGTAAAGCGTATCGATCATGGTCATCGGACCAGGCAATGCCCATTTGATCGGCTGTTTCGTCTGCTGACGCAAAAACTTAGCATCTTCAACAAAAACAGGCTTTTGACGTGATACAGCACCGACAACAGTTGGCACACTTGCATCATAACGGTCACGAATTTTGACCGTTTCGCGCTTTTCAAAATCCACACCGTCCAAATGCTCAATGAATGTGGTGACAAAATGCTGACGTGTCTGCTCACCGTCATTGACGATATCAATTCCTGCCTGTCGCTGATCATCCAAAGCCAAACGCAGCGCATCTTGTTTGCCGGTCACTAATTCTTCGCCTTGCAGTTTCCACGGCGACCAAAGTTTTTCCGGTTCTGCAAGCCATGATGGTTTTGGCAAGCTGCCGGCGGTTGAGGTGGGCAACAGTTTTTTCATACTAGGCAACCTTGTGATTTTAATTTCTCAATGCGCGTAATTGGCAGACCACTCTTCAAGAATGGCCTTGTATGGCTTAATGAAGTGCTCTTCAGCAAACTTTCCTTGCTCGGTCGCCATCCGGCTGCGCTCTTCGCGGTCATAGACTATTTGTGTCAGAGAGTAATCCGCGTGTTTCAAGCTCGGCTGAAAACGGGCGCCTGCCTGCGAATTGGCATTGTATATTTCAGGTCGATAAATCTTCTGGAAAGTTTCCATCGTGCTGATCGTGCTGATCAGTTCAAGATTAGTGTAATCGGTCAGCAAATCGCCGCTGAAGTAAAAAGCCAAAGGCGCTGCACTGTTCGGCGGCATGAAATAACGCACCCGCAAGCCCATTTTTTCAAAATACTGATCAGTCGACGAAAACTCATTTTGCAGATATTCAAAACCCAAAACAGGATGATGATTAGCTGTGCGATGATATGTTTTACTGCTTGAAGCGCTCAAGCAGATAATCGGTGCTTTTGTAAAGTTCTCTTTATAGACGCTCGAATTAACAAAACATTTGAAGAGCTTACCATGTAAGTCGCCAAAATTTTCCGGCAGGCTGAATGTTGGCTGATCACGATTATATTCAGGCAACAAAATGCTGAAATCATAGTCGCGTACATATGACGAAAAATTATTGCCCACAATGCCTTCAATACGTTCACCACTTGTGCGATCAACAATATTGGTTTTCAAAATTTCAATCAGCGGAAAAGCATCTTCATTGCTTTCGTCATCCACGCTCATTTCAACAGAAATGATTTCAATTTCCACCGCATAACGATCGCCATTCGGGTTATCCCAATGTGCCAAAGCGTTGAAGCGATTATCAATCATCCGTAATGCATTGCGTAAATTTTCTTGACGATTATTACCTCGCGCCAGATTGGCAAAATTCGTGGTAATACGTGTACTATCCGAAGGATGATAATCTTCATCAAAAGCAATAGTTTTAATTGTAAAGTTGAATTCTTTATTCATTTCGCCCGACATCCTAATTCCTGAGATCAACCAATTTTATATTTTTGCGTCTTGAGGGTTTTCTCTCTCAGCAATCTTTCCAGCCGCTCAACATCAAATGCGGCCAACGGGTTATGCCTGAGCCTTCCAATGAATAAAAATGATTTGATCTCATCAAAGTATGAGGTGTGCTCATGCTTTGAATGGGAGTTGCTGAACAATCTCAGCACAGAACAACTTGACCCGCATGGTTACATAGGGCATTGCTCTTTTGTCGGGGTTCTATGGATGACAAGTCCGGAGCTAAGAGGGAATTCGGTTTTATGCCGAAGCTGCCCCCGCAACTGTAAGCGGCCAGCAAATGTCCATAAATGTCACTGAGTTCATCTCGGGAAGACGGGCAAAAGCGTTTATCCGCGAGCCAGGAGACCTGCCACGACAAATAGAGTTCACGGGCGGGGTGTCCCGGAGTGCCGCTTTTGCGCTCGGGCTTCCGTGCGGATGTTATTGCGTCATTTCACTGCCCTGTCATTTATAAAAAGGGCGGCTATCACCATGCTGGACAGGCAACATTTATCAATTTTACGCGAAGTTGATCGCTTGGGCAGTCTCACTGCCGCAGCAGAGCGGCTCAATGTTACTCAATCCGCACTGAGCCACACAATCCGCAAACTCGAAGAACGTTACGGCGTGGCGATGTGGGAAAAAGATGGCCGCAATCTTCGCCTCACCGAGGCAGGACGCACTCTCGTAATGCTTGCCCAACGCAT
>JAEWHQ010000049.1 GCA_023387715.1 Pseudomonadota bacterium
TTGGATGCCACGCAATTTACCGGCACAATCGGCCTGCCGATGCCCTCCACCGATATTGCTATTCTTGATGATGACGGCGTACATCTGCCACTGGGCGACGTCGGTGAAATTTGCGTGCGCGGCCCGCAGCTGATGCTCGGCTATTGGCAGCGCAATGAAGACACTGCCCGCTCAATCACCAAAGACGGATTTTTCCGCACCGGCGATTTGGGTTTCATGGATGAAAAAGGCTACACAAAAATTGTCGACCGCAAAAAGGATATGATCCTTGTTTCCGGCTTCAATGTTTATCCCAACGAGCTGGAAGAAATGCTGGTTGCACATGACGGCATTAAAGAAGCGGCCGCCATTGGCGTGCCGGATGCCATTTCGGGCGAAGTGGTCAAACTCTTTATTGTACGCAAAAACCCAACGCTGACCGAAGAAGACGTTAAAGCCTATTGTGCCGAGCGCCTGACCAATTACAAGCGCCCGCGCATGATTGAATTTCGTGACGAATTGCCGAAAAGCAATGTCGGCAAAATTCTGCGCCGTAAATTACGAGACGAATAAAGCCGGAATATCAGCAACAGACGGCAGGACAATATCGGCGAGCGGCTCTAAAATATCCGCTCCCGCATTGCCGGAAAGCACACCAATGCTCAAACCGGCCTGTGCTGCATGGGCTGCCTCCATATCATGGCTATTATCGCCGACCATGGCCAGCTGCGACAGTTCTAGGCCATGTTTTTCAGCAAAATAGATCAGCGGATCAGCAAAAGGTTTTGGTCGCGCTGCCGTGTCATAGCCGATAAAGCCCGCAAAGAAGTGATCGATGCCGAGCAAGTGCGCGGTTTTCAGCGCTCCCGCTTCAGAATCATTAGTGCAAATGCCTAAAATAAAACCCTGAGCATTCAGTGCTTCCAAGGTTTCATAAAGACCATCAATTGCCACCGCAGAGCGCGGGCCCGCCTCAAGGCTTAGCTGATTATAGTGCGCAACAATTTCTGCTTGCGCGGCCATATCGGCATAGGGGTGCCATAGCGCCACCATTTCCTCAACCGTTCCCGCCGCAATTACCGAATTGCCGCGAAAGCGTTTGGCTTCCCAATCATAACCGCCAATATCCATCAGATGACGGGCTTTTGCCTCATCCCCATCGGCGGCTTTTTCAGCCATAGCATAAGAGAACGCAAACCATGTACGTTCAAAATCAATCAATGTGCCATCCTTATCAAACAGGATGGCACGGATAGATTTAAGCTTATCAGCCAGTTCACTCATGCTTTCAAAGCTCATTATGCCTCTAAGGCTCCGGCACGTTTAATGACAGCCGAAGGCTTGTCGCCCAGCAGTTTCAACACATCATCACCACGGCGCAGATAGCGCAATGAGCGGCGCGTTAAAATGCGCCCTGCCTGAGGAGCCGTCAGCACAATATCGCCATCCGGGTTTCCAGGTTGCGTGACGATTGTTGCAAGTTTGGCACCTTCGCTCACCACATCACTCGGCTTCACATGGAAGAAGACCATACCGCCTTGTGGCGCGCGGATCATTTCCACATGGGTGAGCGGTGTCACAAGCCCTTGATAATCAGGCTTTAATTGAACGGATGCATCTTCAACTACACCGCGATGCACCAGAAACTTATAAAGTCCGGCGGCATCTTCTGCGCCCTGCTCAGCATAAACATCGCTTAAGCCCCGAAACTCCACTGTCGTGACCGCGCGGCGCTTCATATTGCGTTTGTCAGCTGGCATTTGCAAAACAGGATGGGCGCAAGCCTCTTCAAAGGCGGCATCAGCGGTTGTATCCCACGCCAGAATAGCGGTGGAATTAAGCGCTACAGCCAAATCCTTCATATCTTCAACGAAGTCTTCAGCAATATAAAGATAGTTTTCGCTCTCATCATCGCAGTGCAGATCCAGCACAATATCATGCGGCAATGCAAGGCGCAGCAATGCAGCCTTCAAGCGCTTAATGAGGGCTTCAGGCGCATCCGGTTGCGGCAGATTTGATGTGTCAAAATCCGGCAATAATGGAAAAGCGCGATTGAAGTTAACCGCTGAAAATGTATCAAAACGGCCTTGATGCTGATAAGTTTGCCATTGGTTGGATGCAACCGGATTGGCCTGCGGCACCAAGGTAATATTGCCTTTAATACGCCCTTCATCGGCTGCTTTTTGTAAGAGAGGCACAAGAAAATGAAGTGCTGCCTGACCCGGTAATTCGCCGCCATGAAGGGACGATTGCAGATAGGCGCTTGCTGCTTGTTCATCACTGCCTGAAAAGCGCAAAACACGCAGTTCAATTTCATTACCCGGCACATCACCGGCAAATTTAATAAATTCCGTCTTCATGAAACCTCAGCGCTCCTCCATGCCCGATTTGCCGGTTCGAACTGAACCGGCAATATTTTCCGACAATGTCAGCTTTTACGTCGTGCATGCAAGTGGCTAACCAGCCCTTGCGTTGAACTGTCACGATTGCCGACCGGTTTGTCACCCGTCACCACATCGAGCAATTCGGTGGCAAGCTCCTTACCAAGCTCCACGCCCCATTGGTCAAACGCATTGATGCCGAATAATTGCGCTTCAACAAACACACGATGTTCA
>JAEWHQ010000125.1 GCA_023387715.1 Pseudomonadota bacterium
ATTATAACAATCTTCGGCCAAAGCCACGACGCGCTCTTTATCAAAACCTGTAAAAACCGGCAGTCGCGTAACCACATTGCCAATAGAATCCAATTCGGCATCGGTCATCTGCGTATCGGCGGCTGATGTCAGCACCATAATATAAACAAGGGCATCCTGAGGCGAAATTTGCGGCATTCACAGCTCCTGCAATATAAATGAATCAGCTTAAACCGATTGATTTTTGAAGGTTAGGCAGGGCAGCACAACTGTGCAAGCGGCAATCGATTGAAATTTAACAAAGCCTGACAATATAATCATCATAGAATTGCGGCAAAGAAACCACAACAATGCTGCTATTACTGCTTAAATCGCGCTAATATGATTGACGTAAACCCGCCGCAGCAATAGAGCATAGGGGAACGGCTCTGGGTGAGCCGTCTTTTTATGTTTGGCAGCGGTATTTTTCGCTACCCTTTAACTTTAGGAAAATCCTCATGACTACGCACCGCCTTCCCGAAATTATGCTGACCCCGGAATTGACCGCGGCGGCTGCGGAAGCCAAAGCGTGGCCATTCGAGGAGGCCCGGAAAATACTTAAACGGTACGAGAAAAAGGGACTACCCGAAACGGTTCTGTTTGAAACCGGTTACGGCCCGTCCGGCCTGCCGCATATCGGTACATTTGGCGAAGTGGCGCGCACAACAATGGTGCGCAATGCCTTTCGCGTGCTGACCGAAGATAAGGTCAAAACCAAGCTTTTATGCTTCTCCGATGATATGGACGGGATGCGCAAAATTCCGGACAATGTGCCTGACCGCGCATTTTTGGAGCCGCATCTGCACAAGCCTTTGTCTGCCGTGCCAAACCCGTTTGGCGGCGAATATAAAACTTTTGCTGACCATAATAATGCGATGCTGTGCCGCTTCCTCGATACTTTCGGTTTCGATTACGAATTCGCAAGTGCCACCGAATATTATAAGAACGGCCTTTTCGACAAAGTTCTGCTTCTTGCAGCAGAACGCTTCGACGACATCATGAATGTGATGCTGCCGACCCTTGGTGAAGAACGTCAGGCAACCTACAGCCCGTTCCTGCCAATCTCGCCCATTTCCGGTCGTGTTCTTTATGTGCCGATGAAGCATGTCGATGCGAAAAACGGCACCATCACCTTTGATGATGAAAACGGTGAAGAAACAACATTGCCTGTCACCGGCGGCCATGTGAAGCTTCAATGGAAGCCGGACTTCGGCATGCGCTGGGCAGCACTTGGCGTTGATTTTGAGATGTTTGGTAAAGACCACCAGACCAATGCTGTTGTCTACGACCGTATTTGTGAAATTCTTGGTGGCCGTGCGCCGGAACATTTTGTCTATGAACTGTTTCTGGATGAATTGGGACAGAAAATTTCCAAGTCTAAGGGCAATGGTATTTCCATTGACGAATGGTTGACCTATGCGCCAACCGAGAGCCTTGGTCTTTACATGTTCCAAAAGCCAAAGACTGCAAAGCGTCTTTACTTTGATGTGATCCCAAAAGCGGTTGATGAATATTTCACTTATCTTTCCGCCTATGAACGTCAATCCTGGAAAGAGCGTCTGAACAATCCTGTCTGGCATCAGCACAGCGGCAATCCGCCAAAGGTCAACATGCCGGTGCCGTTTGCACTGCTGCTTAATCTGGTTAGCGCGTCGAACGCTGAAAACAGTGATGTGCTCTGGGGCTTCATTTCGCGTTACGCCGAAGGTGTCACAGCCGCCACCAATCCGGAACTGGATGCTTTGGTTGGCTATGCGCTGCGTTACTTCAACGACTTCGTCAAACCAACGAAGAAGTTCCGTGCGCCGGATGAAGTTGAACGTGATGCTTTGGCAAAAGTTGAAGCCAAACTTGGCCAGATTGATGCACAGGCCGATGGCAGCGACATTCAAAACGCTATTCTGGATGTTGCCCGTGCGATTGAACGCTATCAGGATCATACCAAAAAGAGCCCTGAAGGTGGCCCGGGTGTTTCGGTGTCCTTCTTCCAGATGCTCTATGAAGTACTGATCGGCCAAGAACGGGGCCCGCGCTTTGGTTCCTTCATTGCGCTTTACGGCATTGAAGAAACCCGCGCACTGATCAACAAAGCGCTGGCTGGCGAACTCGTTTAACAGCCTCGTTTAGAAATTTAAAAAGCCGCTGAGATAATCAGCGGCTTTTTTTATAGTTTAATTTTGTGGTGCAGGCGGAAAATACCCTGCCGGTCGTTCATTATTGTTACTCGGGATAGCAGGCGGTATCTGCATGCTTGGCTGCGGCAAAGGCAAAAGCTCCGGCATCATCGACACCGGCTTATTACCCCAAATGCCGCGTTTGGCATTTTCTGCTTCTTTGCCAAGTTCTGCATATGCACCTGTTTCAACGGCCTTGACCCAGCCATTACGCACCAGCCAAAGTGCAGCATTTTCTGATCCAAGCTCGCAATCAGTTGTCACCGGAATGCCCAGACTATCATCTTGCGGCAAGCGGCAATTCAATGTCTTACTGCCAAGCCATGAACGAAAAGCCGTGCGGGCATGGATGCCACAATTCCACGAGACGAGGTTATCGCCACGGCATTGCTCATTCACTTCCGTCACGACAATATCATCCAAGGTGATGACACGGCCACTGCCCTCCACGCGACCAGCGGCAACAACAATCGCCCCATGCACCATTTGCATGGGCTGATCTTCAGGCACCAGATGGGCTGCCCGTTCTTCCTCAGCTAAAACACCTTCATCCTTAGCGGGCGTTGTTTCCGGCAAGGCTGGCTCTGATGTCTCTTCAGGCGTATTATCCTGTTCAGGCGCTGTCTCAGCCCCTTCATTCTCGGTAGCAGGCTGATCTTGCCCGCTGCCCTGCTCAGGCTCCGTATAATCAAAATCTTCAATGATGATGGATTGCCCGTCTGTCGTATCAGCAATCACCGGCTCCAGTGCGCCATAAAAAGGCGCAATAAACACGACCACCAGTGCAGCACCTGTCAGTGTTGCCAGACAGGCAGGCACGGCTTGTTTATATGAAATAGCCATTACTGACTTGCCCATACAACGCGTGCGATCCACTCGATCTGATGCGATTCAAATGTGCGGTTTGGATGTTCCGGATTAACCGATAATAATTCAATATTGCGCGGGGTCTGGCGCTGCAAAATCTTTGCCATCACTTCCCCCTCTTTGGTTTTAACCACCACACGGTCACCGCGGCGCACCGATGCATTCGGCGAGACAATCAATGTGTCACCATCGCGGTAAAGCGGCAGCATGGAATCCCCAGACACTTCCAGTGCATAAACTGTTTCCTCAGGCGCTGCCGGAAACTCCACCACATCCCAGCCTTGGCCAGCGGGAAAACCTGCATCATCAAAAAAGCCGCCAGCCCCTGCTTCCGCCATGCCAAGCAGCGGGATAGAGCGCGGCTGTTCCAGATAATCGCTAGGATGCAATGCATCTTTACCACTCATCAGCCTGCTGAATTCTTCAAAGCTGGAGCCGGTCGCCTCAATGACCTTTGATAAAGATTCCGTTGATGGCCAACGAGCTCTGCCATCCGCGGCATGGCGTTTGGATTTATTAAATGCTGTCGGATCAAGTCCGGCGCGTCGTGCTAAGCCGGACGGGCTCAAAGAATATCGTTCAGCTAGCGCGTCTATAGCGGCCCAAACACTGTCATGCGAAAACATGTCGGCAACCTTAAAAGGATTAATTACCCATAGATGAATTTTATAAGGATAAACTACCTAATTTCAGTTAATATTGCAAGGTGTTCAAACTGACAGGGGCATGGAAGCCATTCGTTTTAAGGATAGTTTCCTATGCCCCACGAGAGACATAGCCATTCAGCCCGTACCGGATAGCGGCTCCCTTTAATAAATACCGTTAGCGCGCTGTAGCTCACGTACATAAGCCACAATATTCACCAGATCCTTTTCGGAAACATCCGGCTGCGGTGGCATGTCACCAAACTTCCAGTGATGCGCGCGCACGCCATTGGTGGCAGCAATGTAAAAAGCATAGTCAGAGTGATGTGAAGGCTCATAAACCTTATGCACCAGTGGCGGCCCCACTTCCGTACCAGCAGCATTGCCGCCATGACAGGCTGCGCAAGTCCCATTAAAGGCTTCCTCGCCCAAACGAGCCTGCATTGTGAATTTTTCCGGCACAGTCACCGCCACCAGAGGTCGCCCCGCACCAGCAGCCTGCTTGGCATTTTGATTAGCTTGCCCATTAGTGCCAACAAATTTCCAACCCAAAATCGCGGCCACGCCCAATAAAACGGCCACTAAAAGAGCGGCATTAAACTTAGCCATTGTCCCCTCATGATATGTTCAATTAACCAGCCCGCCCCATGGACAGATCAATCATGGTAACTCTGTGGCGGAATAATTCTTTCATCTGAAAAGGCAGAGTTTAATGGCTTTATATGCAAATAAAGCAATAAATTAACCAAAGATTTAACCAGTTATTTACCATATTTGTAAGAAAGTGAGCGCGTCACATCCATAATTTTCTGTGCTTCGGCGCTTGTGGTTCGGCACTCTTGTTATTTGAAAAGCGGCATATGTCATGACCAATACACGTTCACCTTTACAAGATCTGAATATGCGTCGTGCCCATAATGCGCCGATGGATGAGCTGCATAAAACACTGGAAACACTCGAAC
>JAEWHQ010000137.1 GCA_023387715.1 Pseudomonadota bacterium
TGTGAGGCTTTGTGGCGCGCAGGGCTTTCACCATTGCGCAGCGCCGGTTCGATCACCACCAAAGGGGGCGCAGAGGCACGCCTTACCAATCAGCTGGCGACCGATATTCGTGAAGTGATTGCCGATGCAATTGCCGCTGGTGGTTCAAGCCTGCGCGATTACCGGCAGGCTGATGGTGAGCTTGGCTATTTCCAGCATTCTTTCTCAGTCTATGGTCGTGAAGGTGAGCCTTGCCGCCGTGAAGGCTGCCATGGCACGATCACCCGCGTTGTCCAAAGCGGGCGCTCGACCTTCTGGTGCGAAAGCTGCCAGCATTGAGTGCAAAGAAGATTAAGGTTCAAGAGGAGGAGATTGACCCGATGACATATCAGACCATCATCGTTGAAACGCATGACAAGGTTGGGTTGGTAAAGCTGAACCGCCCTGAAGCGCTCAATGCTCTCAACAAACAATTGCTGGAAGAGCTGCGCGATGCGCTGGCGGCCTTGGAAGCTGATGACGCGATTGGTGTTATTGTGCTGACCGGTTCTGACAAAGCTTTTGCCGCTGGTGCTGATATTAAAGAGATGCAGCCGGTCAGTTTTGTTGATGCTTATATAAATGACATGTTTGCCGGCAATCAGCATCTGGATTATGTGCGTAAACCAGTGATTGCAGCCGTTGCCGGCTATGCGCTGGGTGGTGGTTGCGAATTGGCAATGATGTGCGATTTTATCATTGCCGCCGATAATGCCAAATTCGGCCAGCCGGAAATCACTCTTGGCATTATGCCTGGCATGGGAGGCTCGCAGCGCCTGACCCATTATGTCGGCAAGTCCAAAGCAATGGAAATGTGTCTGACCGGCCGTTTGATGGATGCTGATGAGGCGGAGCGCTCCGGTCTCGTCTCTCGTATCGTGCCTGTTGCATCTTTGCTTGATGATGCCATGAAGACTGCTCAGAAGATTGCCGGTTTTTCGCGCCCTTCCGTTTTGATGAATAAAGAAGCGGTTAACCGTGCTTATGAGGTCTCGCTTCATGAGGGCTTGCGGTTTGAACGCCGTCTTTTCCATTCGCTCTTTGCCTTGGAGGATCAGAAAGAAGGCATGAGTGCCTTCATTGAAAAGCGTAAACCGGACTTCAAGAATCGCTAAACAGGGTGGAATCAGACGGGCAGAGCTTTATGTGGGACAAGTTCTGCCTCTTTTATCAGGCGCTGAAATTCAAATATTTTGAATGAAAACAAGGGTCTGAAAGGCTTGAAACGCTATAAAACGGGTGTTTCCATGCGCATATGGTCAGAATCTGCGTTGACGTTGATGGAAAGCTGATCTATAAGCGCCCCACGGTTCGGTGGCACATGTGCCGCCCTTATAGTTTTGTGCACGGCGGTTAATATTATAGACCCGCTGGATAGCTGACAGTAAAAAGAGAGGCATTTATGGCCAACACTCCTTCGGCCAAGAAAGCGGTGCGCAAGATTGCTGCCCGCACTGAAGTTAACAAGTCACGTCGTTCACGCGTGCGCACTTTCATCCGTAAGGTTGAAGATGCGATCCTCGCTGGTGACCAGACTGCAGCACAGGCTGCTCTGCAGGCCGCTCAGCCAGAGCTGATGCGCGCTGCAACAAAAGGCGTTCTGCATAAGAACACCGCATCGCGTAAAGTGTCACGTTTGACCAAGCGCGTTCAGGGTCTCTCAGCTTAATCGCTGCCAGATTTTGATACCAGTTTTAAAAAACCCGGCTGTTTCAGCCGGGTTTTTTGTTGTCTGCCTATGAGTGCTGCTTTTAGGTGCTATCAGGCCTCGCAATTTTCTCTCAGACGCTGCCGGATAATAAAATGATGAGACGCTGGCGCTAAGAAGACCGGCTCTTGTCTGCTGTCATTTGCTGTGGTGTGGCCAGTGTGAAATAGACCCCTCTCAACACCCCATTTTTTGCCCGCATTAATGAGAATGGCTGCTTGTTGCCTGTGCTTTGATGCCTCCGACGATTCTTCATAAAATCAGAGGTGGCTGAAACTGTGCATCCTATCCTGCTGATATAGCTTTAATTTCCCTTGGAATCGGTCTTGTGAGTTAAAAAATCCACGTAAGATTATTGCTTTTGAGGCACAAATATTCGTCAATAGTATCATATAGTTACAAGTTTAATCCACGCTTATCCACAGGCTCCGGACGGACTCGGAAGGGCTTTAGAGTCAAGCGAATAATTAATATTTTTTTTGCAGCAATTTTGGAGTGCGGAGTCGCGAATTTCAAAAAAATAAAATGCTTTGAATCCAATGGTATTACGCGGTTTTTATCCGATTCTCACTGTCAAGATGCTCTTTTGGGTCATCCTCAGCTCTCTTGAAAGTGCAAAATCTGGGCTTGCCCTTTTAGTAAAACCTTAGCTAATGTTTAGGCATCAACGGGGCGGGCTTCTGACCCAGGTTTAAGCAAATAAATATGAAATGAATGCTTCAGGTTCACAATCTGTCGGTGGCTTTTTGTGACCTTCATTTGAGTTGAGATTATACGGTTTACCGTTCATTAACCTAGAATAATCTTCGCTGGTCTCCACCGGCAAAGAGCGGTTGTTGAAAATCTTAATTCGGGCAATCAGCATGGTTGAAGAAGGAAATGTGAGTCGGTGATGTAACAGTTGCGGATTTCAGTTTTGACCTGGCAACAGGTTGTTTCTTTTAAAAAATAATGACAAGCGCCGGAAACGGCGCGCCGTAATGTGAAGGCAGATGAAGCGATGATAGTGACGGGCGACAAAATGACAGCAGCGAAGAACAATAATACGCATGCGGATTGTGGCACTCAGACATCGTCTTCTCAGATTAATAATCAACAGATGATTGCAACAATTAATGATAGCGAAGCCGCTTTTGAGCGTCTGACCTCCAAGCTCAAAGCCCGTGTTGGCAGCGAAATTTATTCCAGCTGGTTTGGCCGCCTGCAATTGGACGATCTGTCCAAGAGCATTGTGCGTTTGTCTGTACCGACCGCTTTCCTGCGTTCCTGGATCAATAACCATTACACCGAGCTTCTGACTCAGCTTTGGCAGGAAGAAAACCCGCAGATCCTCAAAGTTGAGATCGTTGTGCGTGGTATGAGCCGTGTCACCCGTCCGGCACCTGTCGCAGAAGTGGTTGCAGAGCCGCAGCCGGTAGAGACCCGTGCGCCGGTACGTGAAAAGATTGCTTTTCCTGTTGGCCAGCCAACCAATGAAAAGCGCGGTGCAGCGCTTGCGATGGAAACCCCGTCATCCGGTTCGCAGGGTGCGGTTCTTGGTTCTCCGCTTGATCCGCGCTACACATTCGACAGTTTTGTTGATGGTGCTTCTAACCGCGTTGCTTTGGCTGCTGCCCGCACCATTGCTGAAGCCGGTTCCAGCGCTGTTCGTTTCAATCCTTTGTTTATCCATGCTTCCGTTGGTCTTGGTAAAACGCATCTTTTGCAGGCAATTGCTGCGGCTGCTATCCAGCGCCCTGAAAAGCCGCGCGTCGTTTATCTGACGGCTGAATATTTCATGTGGCGTTTTGCAACCGCAATCCGTGACAACAACGCGCTGTCTTTCAAAGAACAGCTGCGTGATATTGATCTTCTCGTTATCGACGACATGCAGTTCTTGCAGGGCAAGTCGATCCAGCACGAGTTCTGCCATCTCATCAACACGCTGCTCGACAGCGCGCGCCAGGTCGTCGTT
>JAEWHQ010000154.1 GCA_023387715.1 Pseudomonadota bacterium
GTTTATGGCCGCAGACGTTTGGCAGCGGCCAAACAATTGGGCATCAAATTTAAAACTGCCATTCGCAGTTTAAGTGATGAAGAAGCGGTAATCTTTCAGGGTGAGGAAAACACCGCCCGAGAAGATCTCTCCTTCATTGAAAAATGTCTGTTTGCTATGGCGCAGGAAGAGGCCGGTTTCAAGCGTGAAACCATTTGCGCTTCCCTTTCTACCGGCAAGTCACATATTTCCGAAATGATCCGCATTGGGCAATCACTGCCAAAGTCAGTTCTTTATGCGATTGGCAAAGCGCCGGGCATTGGTCGCGGTCGTTGGGAAGAATTTGCCAAATTATGGCAACAAGATACACCAAATCAGGCCATCGAAGCCCTGCTTTCGCAGACTGATTTTAAAGCATTAAGCTCTGATGAGCGCTTTCTCAAAATCCTGAGCAAGCTAACCTCTCGTCAAAAAGCACAGGCTCAGCCTACACAAAAACCGAAAAACTTATCCAACAGCACCCAATGGAATGCTATAGATAGAGCAGTGAATGTGTCGGTGAAGAGGAGCCAGAAGAAAACGACATTATCGATTGAAGCTGCTGACAGTACAAAATTCGCTGATTTTATTACCAATCAGCTGGATGAGTTATACGCAGCCTTCAAGAGACAATAGGGCGGTGAAAATCGTCTGATGATAAAAATTTAACCAGGAGCGCAACCGCAAAAGAAAAAGGCCACCAAAACGTTTCCGTCATGGAAGCCCTTCTCAAACCTTAAGCACGTTTAGAATCGCATTTCCATGAATCTCTGTCAAGCCTTTGGAACGTCTTTTGGGCGAACAAATTTCTTTTGCCTGAATTTAAAGGGTGAAGAACCATGGATGTGCAGTTTGCAACGACCCCTTTCGGGGGGCGAACGATGTCGCTTGACCTTTTGTCAGCGCAACATCTTGCCCGTAAATCCGATATAAAAGATAAAAAAGCCGACAAATGGCAGCTTTATAAAGCCCTTTGTGAAGGTCGTTCGCACTTCAATATCAGCGATCGTTCCTTGGCTGTACTCAGCGCTCTCTTGTCTTTTTATCCTGAAACCGTGCTGAATGAAGAAAGCGGCCTTGTCGTCTTTCCTTCCAACAAACAATTGTCCCTGCGTGCTCATGGCATGCCAGACCCGACCTTGCGTCGTCATTTAGCAGCACTCATTAATGCCGGTCTTATCATTCGTCGTGATAGCCCTAACGGCAAGCGCTATGCCCATAAAGATAAGCAGGGTGCTGTACAGGAAGCCTTTGGTTTTTCGCTCGCTCCGCTGCTCGTGCGTTATGATGAAATTATTCAGGCAGCAAACCAAGTTGCGCAAGCTAATCTCAAATTAAAACGCACCAGAGAACGCATTACCCTTCAGCGTCGCGACATTGCTAAACTTATCGATGTGGCTCTTACTGAGCAAATGTCAGGTGATTGGACTGCGCTTTATACAGGTTTTCGAGCCATTGTTGATGCTCTGCCGCGCCGTGCCACACTCAATCAGCTTGAAACCATATTAGCTGCACTCAATGCTTTACGTACAGAAGTTGATAAAACACTGAAATTAAATGAAAATACCAAGAAAATGAGCGGCAATGACTGTCAAAATGAGCGGCAGTATAATGAATCTAATACTGATTATTTATCTGAATCTGAACCAGCTTTAGAAAAGGTTCAAACAGATTTTTCAGCCAATATTGAAGTTCAAACAAAACATCCGTCTCTCACGCTCAGTCTTGTTTTAAAAGCCTGTCCGGAAATTGCAGATTATGCAGTCAACGGAATTGAAAACTGGCGCGATCTGATGATCACAACAGCACAATTGCGTCGCTATCTCGATATTTCGACCTCAGCCTATCAGGATGCGCTTGATTATCTGGGACAAGAAAATACAGCGATTGCAATTGCTTGTATTTTACAACGTTCCAACCATATCCAGTCAGCTGGCGGCTATTTGCGAACCCTTACAAATAAAGCAAGGGCAGGGGAATTATCTATTCCGGCAATGGTTATGGCGAGCCTTAAAACTCAAGGCTTTGAAATAAAAAAAGCTACTTAAATTTAAAATTAAACTATGTAAAATCCTATATAATAGCTCCATATATTTAGGGATTTTTATTTAATATGGATATGCATAAAAGAAGTGGAAATAAATGATGGATAAATTTTTAATCAAATTGATACTGTTGAGCATATTCATTAATACTTATTAATATAAATACTTACTGTATATATTTTATAATATTGCAAAGCAGTGTCATCAAACCCACATTTTAGGGAAACTTGATGGCAATAAAATCTATTAATACTAAAATTTATAAAGAAGAAGATCACGGTTATCATAAAGCGCTAAAACCACGACAAATTCAGATGATTGCCATGGGTGGTGCAATCGGTACAGGATTGTTTCTTGGTGCTGGCGAGCGTTTGGCGCAAGCTGGCCCATCATTGGTTTTTATCTATGCCTTATGTGGTTTCTTCGCTTTTTTAGTATTACGGGCACTAGGCGAGTTAATTATGCATCGCCCAACATCCGGCTCCTTTGTATCATATGCGCGGGAGTTTTATGGAGAGAAAATGGCTTTTGTCGCTGGCTGGATGTATTGGCTCAATTGGGCAATGACATCTATCGCTGATGTGACCGCCGTTGCGCTCTATATGAATTTTTTCAAACATTATGTGCCATGGCTGCAAGGTATCGACCAATGGATGTTTGCCATGACAGCACTTATCCTCGTTTTGTCGATGAATTTGTTGTCGGTTAAAGTGTTTGGCGAGTTGGAATTTTGGCTTAGCCTGATCAAAGTTTTATCACTGGTCATTTTTCTAGCTGTTGGCATTTATTTCGTTGTCACGGGCACGCCGATTGACGGTCATCAGCCAGGTTTCAATCTTATTAATCAAGCGGGCGGGTTTTTCCCGCATGGTATTTTACCGGCGCTTGTCGTGATACAAGGGGTTGTTTTTGCTTATGCCTCAATGGAATTGATCGGCACCACGGCTGGTGAAACTGAAGATCCACGTAAAATCATGCAGCGAGCTATTCGCACCGTTATCTATCGTTTGGTGATTTTTTATGTAGGGTCAGTTCTGCTGCTGACCATGTTGCTGCCCTTTACCAGCTACAGTGCAGGTGAAAGCCCGTTTGTCACCTTTTTCAGCAAAATTGGTGTGCAAGGCGCTGACATCATCATGAATTTGGTGGTTCTAACAGCGGTTTTATCTTCATTGAACGCTGGGCTTTATTCAACCGGCCGGATATTGCACTCCATGGCTGTGTCAGGTTCTGCCCCTTCGGGATTGGCCAAAATGAACAAAAACGGCATTCCTTATGTTGGTATTGCCGTTACAGCTGTTGTGACTGCCATCGGCGTTGTGTTGAATGCGATTGTACCGGCTCAGGCGTTTGAAATTGCGCTTAATCTGGCATCACTTGGCATCATCACGGCATGGGCTGTGATTATTTTATGCCAGTTGAAACTCTGGATGATGATCCGCAACCGGCAAGTTGCTGCGACCAGCTTTCCGATGTGTGGTGCGCCTTACACCGGACTTTTAACGCTTGTATTTTTGTTTGGTGT
>JAEWHQ010000164.1 GCA_023387715.1 Pseudomonadota bacterium
AACCAGAGATTGCTGCCATAATGGCCGCCAGTTATCGACCGTCAGACCATTCTTGCGCTCCATGGTGAAGCTTTGACCTGCCAGATGCATTTGTGCCAAGCCAACGCCCAATGCTTCGCAATGTTCAGCGGCAGGCTTGCGCAGCCACATACCTTCCAAAAAGGTGACAATAGCCGCCGGACGGCCAGCCAGTTCGCCAATCATCTCGCCATTACCGGCAACAACAGGCTGCGGGCATTCCAATCCTTCAGCAGAAAGATGCTGCATGAGTTTTAAGAAAAACGGCAATTCCTGCGGGTTTACCCGCTTTTCATAAAGGGTCAGAATAAAAGCACCCGCCGTGGTATGCAGCAGATAATTGGTGTTTTCGACACCTTCAGCAATGCCCTTATAAGAAGTCAGCGTTCCGATATTATAATTGCTTAAAAACGCGGCAAGTTCGACTTCATTAATATCCGTGTAAACGGCCATGAAAATTCTTCCCCCCAGCCAAACTTTCGCTCAACTGCTATTCTTTTAAAACCAGAACACATCCCGATCCCAAAACCGGCATCCGACCTTGGGAGACATACTTTATTCACCATTGACGAATGCCATGTCCTGCACGGTTAAATCAACATCGCGCAGCTGACGGTTTACCAAAAAGTTTTCGGTTTCAACTGTTGTCACGGCGAGTTCAATCTGCACTTCAAAACGCGCTTTAAACGCTTCGATAATCTCATTGACGATGATTTCCGGCGCAGATGCGCCAGCAGACAGGCCTAGCACTGAAATATCGCCAAGACCATCCCAATCGATCTCGTCAGCGCGCTGCACCAGCAAAGATTTTTTCGCCCCTGCCCGTTCTGCCACTTCCACCAAACGCTTGGAGTTGGATGAATTTGGCGCACCAACAATCAAAAACAGATCGCAACCCGGAGCAGCTTCTTTCACTGCTTCCTGTCGGTTGGTGGTGGCATAGCAGATAGATTCGGCCGCAGGTGCCAATAAGTTCGGAAAGCGCTTTTGTAGCTCGGCCACAATACCCGCCGTATCATCCACCGACAAGGTGGTTTGCGTGACAAAGCCCAGATTATCCGGATCAGCAAATTCGCAATTACGGGCATCTTCCACGGTTTCAACCAGTGTGACCGCGCCTTCCGGCAACTGCCCCATAGTGCCGATCACTTCCGGATGGCCTGAATGGCCAATCAAAATAACATGACGTCCCAGTCGCTCATGGCGCATAGCTTGCTTGTGCACTTTAGAAACAAGCGGGCAAGTCGCATCCAGATAAAAAAGATTTTTGGCTTCCGCATCTGCCGGCACCGATTGCGGTACACCATGAGCTGAAAAAACCACCGGCTGTTCGCGATGCTCCTGCGGAATTTCATGCAGCTCTTCAACAAAAACGGCACCACGTGATTGCAAACCTTCAACCACATAGCGGTTATGCACGATTTCATGACGCACATAAACGGGCGCGCCATATTTTTTCAAAGCCAGAATGACGATCTGAATGGCGCGGTCAACACCGGCGCAAAAGCCACGTGGGCCACAGAGACGAATTTCCAGTTTCGGGCGCTGTTCCACGTTTAAAGACATAAGCATCATCTCTTCATTCAAGGCATAATCAACCGTGCTTTGCTGAGCCAGCAAAACCAATATAGTCACGAGTTGGGCTTAGTGCCACTAAAAGTCAAGCTTTAAGCGTGATTATGGCGTGGTTTTAGGATAGCGCCAACGCCACAGATAAGCCCCCACCACTGCGGTGAGTGCCAAAGCCAGGCCATACCATGTGATGGCATATTCCAGATGCTTGTTCGGCAGCTCAATATTGGTGACACCGCCCATCGGCAAAACACCGGGATTAGGCGTATCATCCGCATCAATAAAGAAAGGAACCAGTGTTTCTAAGTCAGGCACACCACCGGTTTCTGCCATCACACCCCAATCTTTCCAATAGAAAATGTTTTTTGCCGGATCATTGTCAGGCACAAAACTGGAAGGCTTCGCCGCAAGACGATCACGCGCCAGCCCTGTAATCGTCACAGGGCCATCCAACTGCCCCTCTAAGCGCGTTTCTGGTTCTTTGCGACCATAAGGCACAAAACCGCGATTGATCAGCACAAAACGCCCGTCTTCCATCTGCATCGGCGTATAGACATAAAATCCGGCTTCACCTTTAAAGGTCGCCAGAAAATGCCGTTCGCCCTCATGCATAAATGTACCACTAGCCGTAACAGGGCGATATTCCACACTGCCTGTCTGTTTTAAAATATCTTCCATCGCGGCAACCGAAACCGGTGGCGCTTTGATATTTTCAGTAATAGAGGCCAGCAGCTCTTCTTTCCAGAACAAGCGCTTGACCTGCCATGTGCCAAGGCTCAGCAAAATTCCTAAACAGATCAGATAGACAACAATCACGCCCCACGGAAATCTGCGTGTGTCGGGTTTAGTCACAAGCATGCTATTGTCCATTGTCAGTATGTTTATCATCAAGCTGGCCGGAAGCGGCCTTATGCTTGAATTGCAGCGTAATCAGCACACCTTTGAGCCAGCGCACCAAAACCAGACTTAAAATGATCGCCAAGGGGATTGAGATGATCAGATGCAGCCAAAGCGGCGGCTCAAAACTCGTCTCCAGCCAGAGCGCCAGTCCCAGCACAATAAACCCGATAATGAGAATGACAAAAACCACCGGTCCGTCACCGGAATCAGCAAATGAATAATCCTGTCCGCAGACATGGCAGGATTTTGCCACCTTCAAAAAACCGTTGAATAATTTGCCCTCACCGCAATTCGGGCACCGGCCTAAAATGCCAGCTTTGATCGGGTCAACGCCGTTGCCGCCGGAATGGTTATGCTCTGTCATGATCTTCATCTCCCATGGTCTTTTTGCGCCTTATTGCCGTGCCACGCAAGACTACCGCATTAAAAAAGGCGGCTCGTGTCTCCACAGCCGCCCTTTGATTTTAACCAAATCAAACTTAGTGATGGATCACACCACCCCAGCTTCCCCACACATACATAGTGAAGAAGAGGAACAGCCAGACCACGTCCACAAAGTGCCAGTACCAGGCAGCAGCTTCAAAACCGAAATGGTTTTTACCGTCAAAATCACCACGGATGGCACGGAACAAGCAAACAGCCAGAAACACTGTACCAATAAATACGTGGAAGCCGTGGAAACCAGTCGCCATAAAGAAGGTGGCACCGTAGATCGAATCTTTAAAGCCAAATGGCGCATAGGCATATTCATAAGCCTGCACGAAGGAGAACAACACGCCAAGCGCGACTGTGAGAGCCAGACCGGCAATCATACCTGAGCGGTCTTTAACCAGCATTGCATGGTGCGCCCATGTCAATGTTGTGCCTGAAAGCAACAGAATGATCGTGTTGTAAAGCGGCAGATGCAGAGGGTCGAGCACTTCGATGCCCTGCGGAGGCCATGTACCACCGGTATAGGCAGCGCGTGCCACTTGTTCTGCATCATTCGGGAACAGGCTTGCATCAAAGAAGGCCCAGAACCAGGCTGCAAAGAACATCACTTCGGAAGCGATGAACATGATCATGCCATAACGCAGATGGATCGACACCACGCGGGTGTGATGGCCTTCTTTGCCTTCCTTGATCGTATCGCTCCACCAGCCATACATACAGTAGAGAACGATGGCGATGCCCATGACAAACAGCCATGGTGTCACCAGATTGATACCGAACAGGTGCAGCTCACCGGCATTCAGGTAACGCATATATGCAATGCCGCCAAGCGCCAGCACAAAGGCACCGACCGAACCGATAAACGGCCACGGGCTTGGCGCTATGATATGGTAATCATGATTTTTCTGATGGGCGTCAGCCATGTCTCTCCCCAGAGCTCCTCTGAATGCTTACTCGCAAAAGTGAAGCGATCGTTATAATTTCCCCGCACTTTCCAGTTTATCGCCAACCTTGGCCGCCGCAAGTGGCTTAGGCTCATCAATTGGAAAAAAAGTATAGGAAAGTGTGATTGTTTTTACATCTTTCAAATCCGGATCATTGACGAAATCCGGATCAACAAAGAACAGCACCGGCATTTCCATATCTTCGCCGGAAGCTAATGTCGTATCGGTAAAGCAGAAACACTCTACCTTATTGAAATAAGCGCCTGCACGGCCGGGCGTGACATTAAAAGTCGCACGGCCATAGGTCGGGCCGTCAAACTTATTAATGGCTTCATATTTCACCATGGTCGTCTCACCGATTTTCAGCTCGACCTCGCGCTGAACCGGCTTGAAATCCCACGGCAACCCACCAGCCGTATTG
>JAEWHQ010000165.1 GCA_023387715.1 Pseudomonadota bacterium
GTGCGTCTGGCGCAGGATTTTGCCGTGCGCTATCCGTTGGTGGACGGGCAGGGCAACTTTGGTAATATCGACGGCGATAATGCGGCGGCGATGCGTTATACTGAAGCGCGTATGACGGAAGTGGCGACACTTCTGATGGAAGGCATTCAGGAAAATGCCATCGACTTCCGCCCGACCTATAATGAAGAAGATGAAGAGCCGATTGTTTTGCCCGGCGCGTTTCCAAATCTTCTGGCCAACGGCTCGTCCGGTATTGCTGTTGGTATGGCGACATCCATTCCGCCGCATAATGTGGCTGAGCTTTGCTCGTCGGCGCTTTATCTGATCAACCATCCTGATGCTTCTGTTGAAGATCTGATGACCACGCAAGAACAGTGGGAAGCGATCAAACAGGAAGCCGCGACTGATCCTGATGCTTTGCTGAAAACCAAAGTGCGCGGGCCGGATTTTCCGACCGGCGGTGTATTGGTTGAAACGCCAGACAATATTCTGGAAGCCTATCGCACCGGACGCGGCGCATTCCGCACTCGTGCGAAATGGGAAAAGGAAGAGGGTAATCGCGGCACTTGGGTGATTGTGGTTACTGAAATTCCGTATCAGGTGCAAAAGTCGCGCCTGATTGAGAAGATCGCCGAACTTTTGATCGCCAAAAAGCTGCCGCTGCTTGATGATGTGCGCGATGAATCTGCGGAAGATATCCGACTTGTGCTGGAGCCTAAGAACCGCACGGTTGATCCGGAATTATTGATGGAATCACTGTTCAAGCTCACCGAGCTTGAAAGCCGATTCTCGCTTAATCTCAACGTGCTGTCGCATGGTAAAGTGCCGAATGTGCTTTCTCTTGACGGTGTGCTGCGTGAGTGGCTTGAGCACCGCAAAGAGGTGCTGATCCGACGCTCAGAATATCGTAAAGCCGAGATTGAAAGACGCCTTGAAGTTTTGGGCGGCTATCTGGTTGCTTATCTCAATCTGGATGAAGTGATCCGGATTATCCGCGAGGAAGATGAGCCGAAACAGGAGCTGATGCGCACTTTTGAGCTCAGTGATTTGCAGGCTGAATCGATCCTCAACATGCGGTTGCGCTCTTTACGCAAACTCGAAGAGTTTGAAATCCGTAAAGAACATGACGGCTTGTCGAAGGAGAAAAAAGAGATTGAAGAACTGCTGGCTTCCGGCACTAAGCAATGGAAGAAGATCAGCAGCGAGATCAAAGCCGTTCGTGAAAAATATGGCCCTAAAACTCTGTTAGGGGCGCGCCGTACGCATTTTGCTGAAGCGCCAAGCCATGATCTGCAAGATATTCAGCAGGCGATGATCGAGAAAGAACCGGTCACCATTGTGGTTTCTGAAAAAGGCTGGTTGCGTGCAATGAAGGGGCATTTGCCTGATTTCAGCACGCTGACTTTCAAGGAAGGTGACAAGCTGAAACTGGCTTTCCATGCGGAAACGACAGACAAGATCTTGTTCTTTACCACTGGCGGTAAGTTCTACACGCTGGGTGCCAATACGTTGCCGGGTGGACGTGGTCACGGTGATCCGATCCGTATTCTGGTGGATATGGAAAATGATCAGGATATTCTGACCGCTTTTGTACATGATCCTTCGGCTAAACTGCTGCTGTCATCGCATCTGGGCTATGGTTTCATCATTCCTGAAAGCGATACGGTTGCTAATACCCGTAAGGGCAGACAGATCATGAATGTCAAAGCGCCGGATGAAGCAAAAATCTGCATGCGGGTTGAAGGCGATCATGTGGCTGTTATCGGTGAAAACCGCAAAATGGTGGTCTTCCCGATGAGTGAAATTCCGGAACTGACCCGCGGTAAGGGCGTTCGGTTACAGCGCTATAAGGATGGCGGCGTATCCGACATTCGTGGCTTTGCGATGGATGCTGGTTTGTCATGGCAGGATTCTGCCGGACGTACCTTCACCCGCTCCAAGGAAGAATTGCTTGAATGGATGGGCGCACGTGCGACTGCCGGTCGTGTGGTGCCAAAAGGTTTCCCGCGTTCAGGCAAGTTCTGATCGGCTGGAAATAAAAATTGAAAAAGCGGGACATGGCAACATGTTCCGCTTTTTTTATATGTCTGCTCAGGCGAAGGCCTTTCGGCGAGCCCGATGTTTGCGCAATTGCCATGTGGAATGGCTGAGCAATGCAGTGATCATGATTGCGCCGCCTGTAAGCGTGGCGGTGCTTGGCACTTCCTGAAAAATCATCCAGACCCAGATCGGCGCTAAAATCGTCTCAAGCAGATAGAACATCGCAACTTCTGGCCCTGAGAGATAGCGCGGGCCGGTGGCAAGGCAGATGAAGGCAACGGGCAAAATAAGGGCGCCATCAAGTGCGATCCATTTGACATCATTGATCTGATAGCCGGTTTTCGTCACAACGAAATAGATGGCGACGGCGCAGGGCAGGCAGGTGGCGATAATGGCGGCAAGCCCCATTTCTTTGCTGGTGGTGCGGCTGATCGTAATGGCTGAGGCAAGGCAGGTGGTTGCCAGAAGTGCCACCATATCACCGAACCAGCCGCCGGAAGAAACGCCATCACTGACGATAATCAGCACGCCGATAACCATAAAAAACATTGTAATGAAAGTGGCGCGGCTTGGGCGCTCTTTTAAAAATACCCAGCCTAAAATGGCCGAAACCATCGGGTTAAGCGCAAGGATGAAAACCAGATTGGCGGTCGAGGTATTAAACACTGCGGTGACAAAACAAGTGGCGGAAAGACCATAGAGCAGGGCAACGATGATGCCGGTTTTGCCAGGTATTAATGTTTGTTTTTTGCCGGTCAGCAATGACCAGACAGCCCAGATAACAAGGCTTGCAATAAAAGTGAGGCCAGCGCGCACCATAATGACCGACCATGCATTGCCGTCAGCCAGTTTGATCAGCGGAATATCAACCGTTAAAAATAAACCGCCTATCGCGGTGATGAGCAAACCTTTGGCATGATTGCCACTCTTCTGAACTGAGCCAGACAAATCTCCCCCTCATGTTTTTTATGGGTCTTGCGCCCTTTGTTTTGTGCGTTGGATCGCATTTTATTTTAACTTATTCCACCCGTTCCCAGCCGCGCGGCCCCAATTGCTCCTGCGGGCGAAAACGGATTTTATATTCCATTTTACGTGAACCATTGACCCAATAGCCGAGATAAACATGTGGCAGCCCATATTGGCGCGCACGCTGTAAATGGTCGAGGATCATATAAGTGCCAAGTGAGCGCGTGTGCAGCTCCGGTTTATAGAAGGAATAGACCATCGAAAGACCGTCGGAGAGCACATCGGTGAGGGCAACGGCAATCAGCTCGCCTTCACCTTTGCCGGTGATGAAACTGTCAGGACCACGGCGGCGATATTCAATCACCTTGGTGTTTACATGGGTGTCTTCCACCATCATGGTGTAATCCTGCACCGACATGCCGGACATACCGCCATCGCGGTGGCGGGCTTCAAGATATTCATGAAATAAGGAATATTGATCGCTATTGCTCACAGCACCATTAACAGTGCCGACCAGATCGCTGTTATTTTGCCAGATGCGCTTCATCGAACGATTCATTTTGAACTCGTCGGTAATAATGCGCACGGATACGCAGGCCTGACAATTTTCACATACAGGGCGATAGGCAATATTTTGCGAGCGACGGAAACCGCCTTGCGTCAGCAGATCATTGATCTCAGATGCTTTGGAGCCGGTTAAATGCGTAAAGACTTTACGCTCGACCTTATCCTCCAAATAAGGGCAAGCGGCGGGAGCCGTCAGAAAAAACTGCGGTGTGTTCTGGATATGCTGGGTCATGCAAAAACCGTGATAAATGCCAGGACTGAAATCATCATGGTCGCCCGTTCTTAAGATAAGTTCACCCTAATTTATTATTATATTATAATAAGATATGCGGATTCGTTGATGCTCATGCTCCGCATGCACTCATGTGCTTAGAATGATACGACTATTTAAAAGGTCAAGTAGGAATTATTGCTTAGGCTTTTGCAATATGCGTTTATTGCCTTTAGCGCAGACCTAACCTGTCGGAACGGACAACCACTGTGCCAAGTAAAAGATCGTGCAAAGTGCGTTTGCGATCAAGAAACAGGGTGGCAAACAGAATCAGCGGCGTTAACACCGTATTGAGTGCCCAGAACAACACGCTATGCACGATAGCCAGCATACCGTCCACGCGCTGACCATCAAGGCGCATCAGGCGGATATTCATGGCGCGCATGCCAAGTGTGGCCTGCTGCTCACCGCCCATGGTGTAAGCGATATAGCTGAGAGCAACCAGCGGGAAGATGATGGCGTAAAGCATCCAGCCAAGGCCGAGTGTTAACACACCCAAAATGGCAATGATGATTGCTGCCGGAATGGTAAGCATGAAAATAATGGCATAATCGATCAGAAAAGCGAAAATTCTGCGCGTACGCACACCGTCGAATAAAGCGTAATTCGTCAGCTGTGTATCCTGCATGTCATTTCTGTATGTCTGGTAAGACATTGGCCATCTCTCATCAAAAAACAGCCGCACCAATCGCACGGCTGTTTAAAGATGGTTTGTTTATGTGCCTTTTTCAAGGGAAGCAGTAAAAGTGCGGTTTTATTCCCGCACGCGATTATTTGCCGATATGCCAGCCCTGATGAATTTTCTCAGCAGCTTCAAAGGCATAATAGGTCAAAATACCGTCGCAGCCTGCACGTTTAAAAGCCATCAAGCTTTCCATCATGGCTGCTTCTTCATTGATCCAGCCATTGCGGCCTGCGGCTTTAATCATCGAATATTCGCCGGATACCTGATAGGCAAAAGTCGGCACCTGGAATGTGCTTTTCAGGCGATGGATGATGTCAAGATATGGCAGACCCGGCTTAACCATCAGCATATCTGCGCCTTCCATCAGATCCTGCTCGGCTTCGCGCACGGCTTCGTCGGTGTTGGCCGGTGAGATGTAATAGGTTTTCTTATCACCCTTCAAAAGGCCAAGCGTGCCGATCGCATCGCGATACGGACCATAGAAGGCGGAGGCGAATTTGGTGGCATAAGACAGGATCGGAATATCCTGAAAACCGTTGGCATCAAGCGCATCGCGGATAAGGCCGATACGACCATCCATCATATCGGAAGGGGCGATAATGTCAGTGCCTGCTTCAGCTTGCGCCAGTGCGCCGCGCACAATCATTTCTGCCGATTCATCATTGACGATAATACCGTCGCGCAAAATACCGTCGTGGCCATGGGTGGTGAACGGATCAAGTGCTGCATCGGTGATGATGCCCAGTTCCGGCACTTCTTTTTTAATCGCACGGATGGCGCGGTTAATCAGATTGTCCGGATCAGCGATATAGCTGCCATCGTCTGACTTCACATCGGCGCTTTCACGCGGAAACGGAGCAATGGCCGGAATACCAAGTTTGGCAGCTTTTTCTGCCATGCGTACGGCCATATCGACAGAATAGCGCGAAACGCCCGGCATGGCTTCAATCGGTTCTTCAACCTTTTCGCCGCCGGTGAGGAAAAAAGGCAAAATCAGATCATCGACCGACAGATGATTTTCCTGCACCATACGACGCGACCAGCCGGTTTTACGCATACGGCGCAAACGGCGTCCTTGCGTGGTCTCATCAATGGCTTGGGTGGTTGCGGATGGTGTCTTCATGGAAGCGGGTTTAGTCATTATCGGTCCCCCGGTAGATGATGGGATACAATGTCAAACTGCTGCAAAAATCATTTGCGAGGTCATTTTGGCGTGAAAAAACAATAAAAAGAACCGGCCAAATTCTTTATCTATAACGAGTCCGGTTCAATTGCCCCTTGCTTATCATGGGAAAACTGCATTATCCAAGAATAATATTTTTAGCGGCATTGGCGCAGTAAAGTTTGCTTTTTACTCCCGCAGTTCAAATCATGAGAGGAAGAAATGCAGATTAACTTTGGCGCAGATGATCAAATCCTCTTTGAACAGCACGGAACAATCGGACTGATCCGGTTAACGCGACCTAAATCGCTGAACGCGCTTACTCATGAAATGATCAAAGCTATCCGACGCGCTTTGCAGGCGTGGAAAGACGATCAGTCTGTTACGGCTGTTTTGATTGAGGGCGAGGGGCGCGCTTTTTGTGCCGGCGGTGATGTGGTCGAGGTTTATCATCTTGGTCGTCAGGGCACATATGAATTTCAGATGTTTGCCGACGAATATAGCATGAATGCGGAGATCGCGGCTTTTCCGAAACCTTATATCTCGCTGCTGGACGGCATTACGATGGGCGGTGGCGCTGGTGTTTCTGTGCATGGCACACACCGCATTGTGACGGAAAACACTAAATTTGCGATGCCGGAATCAGCAATCGGCTTTTTCACCGATGTGGGTGCGAGTGCATTTTTACCGCCATTAGACGGGCATTTTGGCACTTATCTGGCCTTGACCGGTAATATCATCCACTGGGGCGATTGCTTGCAAAGCGGCATCGCCACCCATGCGATGAAAAGCGAGCAGGTGGCGGAGTTCCGCCGCGTGTTGTTTGCTACCGGTGATATTGATCAGGCATTGGTGCATATTGAATATCCAGATTTTGAAACATCTGTTGATGATCGTGCACTCATTGCTGACTGTTTTGGCCATGATACATTGGCGGCTTGTTTGTCGGCTTTGAAAGACGCGGCCACAACAAGCTCATTTGCTGCCAGCGCTTTGGATGTGCTTGCCAAGCGTTCGCCAACCAGTGTGGCGGTTATTTTTGAACAAATGAAACGGGCAAAGTCGCTTTCATTCAAAGAGCGTATGCAGATGGAATATCGCCTTGCTTGCCACATGATCGAAAAGCCTGATTTTTATGAAGGTGTGCGGGCAGCATTGGTTGAAAAAGGCACGCAACCAGTCTGGACACCTGCTAGCTTTGAAGATGTGAGCGCCGACATGGTCAGCCATTATTTTTCACCCTTGAGCCACGGGGAACTTGAGCTTTGATGCACGAAGAAACATTGCGCCAGAGTTTGCGCCCGACAATGGCTGAGACAGGCTTGCTTTGGTTCATCCGTCTGCTGGCAATATATTCGATTGCGTGCGGTCTTTATTACTGGGTGCGCCTGATCGGTGTTTATCCGGGGCTGTTATGGCGCTTTGATCTGATGCCTTGGCAATGGCAAACCGCTTTTGTCGGTCTTGCAATTTTGTTTCCGGTGGCTGCAACAGGGCTGTGGTTGCGTGCGGCCTGGGGGCCGGTGATCTGGTTTTTCGCTGCAAGCATAGAAATCGGCATTTATAGTTATTGGGCGCGGATGTTTGAATACAGGCCGGAGATTGTTGCTGTTAATGTTGCCTGTATTTTGCTTTATATTGTTTTGCGTGGCATTTTGTTCTGGCAAAGAAGACAACAGAATAATTTCCGCTTTACCGATTAAGGTGATCTCAGCCGATGAGTTGTCTTTTGTGTCAGATTTGCAACAAATTGCGGGCACATGAAGATAGAAGGTGCCTGAGCGGGGTTTGCGCGTTGTTACTGCTTGAAACCTGCATGGCAGACATTAATAAGCCATAAAATAAAGCCTAGCATAAAACCTGTGGTTTATACTTATATCTTGGCATAAGTGGCGGGTCTGACAGGCTTTTAAAAGCTGCTGTGAGCTTCGGGAATTGAGCAATGTTTAAATCAGGCATGAAATCAGGAAAGAGTACCGCTATGTCTCAACTGGACAGACGCATGTTTTTGCGCGGTGCCGCCAGCCTTGGCGCGGCAGGTCTCGGGCTTTCAATGGCCGGAACATCCGCTTTTGCGCAAAATGCTCTTAATGATATTATTTCCGCTCCGCGTCGCGGCAACTGGGATGACCAGTTTGATGCCCGCGCCAGTACCAGCAGTCAGCAGCAGGTGGCAACCAATCAGCCGGTGATGAGCCCGCAGACGGTTTCTTATGTGCAAAATGCGATTGCTGAATATGGCAATATTGCCATGCAGGGCGGCTGGCCGCAGGTGCCGGGCAATGCCAAGCTGAAACTGGGGGTGAGTGATCCTGCAGTTTCCGTTTTACGCAAGCGCTTGATGATTACCGGTGATCTGCCGCAGAGCGCTGGTCTGTCCGGTTCTTTCGATTCTTATGTGGATGCCGGTGTCAAACGCTTCCAGTCACGTCACGGTCTGCCTGCTGATGGCGTGATGGGACAATTTACTTATTCTGCCATGAATATTCCGGTGGATGTGCGCCTTGGTCAGTTGCAGACAAATCTTGGTCGTTTGAACGAGATTGCTAATGTGAATGCACAGCGCTTTGTAATGGTCAATATTCCGGCAGCTCTCATTGAAGCCAATGAAAATGGCCGTGTTTCGCAACGCCATACGGCGGTGGTCGGTAAGATTGATCGTCAGACCCCGCTGCTGGTGTCTAAAATCCACGAAGTTATTCTTAATCCGTTCTGGACAGCGCCGAAGTCGATTATCCTCAAGGATATCATTCCGGTGATGCGTAAAGACCCGACCTATCTGACCCGCAACAAAATCCGTCTTTATGATGCGCAGGGGCAGGAAGTGCCGCCTGAAAGCGTTGACTGGAACACGGATGAGGCCGTGCGCCTGATGTTCCGTCAGGATCCGGGCAAGATCAACGCCATGTCCTCGACTAAAATCAACTTCCATAACAGCCATGCTGTTTATATGCATGACACGCCGCAGCAGAGCTATTTCAACAAGATGATGCGCTTTGACTCGTCCGGTTGCGTGCGTGTGCAGAATGTGCGTGATCTGGATGTATGGCTGTTGAAAAATACGCCGGGCTGGGATCGTCAGACCATTGAGAACACCATCAAGTCGGGTGAAAACCGTCCGATCCAGCTTGCTGATCCGGTTCCGCTGCATTTTGTCTATGTATCGGCATGGTCAACCGGTGACGGCGTGGTGCAGTTCCGCGATGATATTTACAAGATGGATGGTGCGGCAGAACTGGCAATCGGCACTGATGCCTGATTTTTCTGAGCAAAATTGATCGAATCAAAGCCTGTGTGAGAATAAGTCGCACAGGCTTTTTTGTTTCTTTTGTCGGAAACCTGCTTTTCGTGCGCCTTTGCATTGGCGCTTGTCGGGCAAATATGATAATCCGCGCTCTTAACTACCAAGCAGCTTTGATCGGCAACCGGAGGGATTCAAACCATGTCGCAGGCAAATCTAGATGCTTTTTTCAACAAGCCACTTGAAGAAGTTGATCCGGATATTTTTGGTGCAATTCGCAACGAACTTGGCCGTCAGCGCCATGAAATCGAGCTGATTGCTTCGGAAAATATCGTTTCACGCGCAGTTCTTGAAGCGCAGGGTTCAATTCTGACCAACAAATACGCCGAAGGCTATCCGGGCAAGCGCTATTATGGCGGCTGCCAATATGTAGATGTGGTTGAAGAACTGGCGATTGAACGTGCGAAAAAGCTGTTCAATGTTGAATATGTCAACGTACAGCCAAACTCCGGCAGCCAGATGAATCAGGCCGTTTTCCTCGCGTTGTTGCAGCCGGGTGATACATTCATGGGTCTGGATCTGAATTCCGGCGGTCACTTGACCCACGGTTCACCGGTTAACATGTCCGGTAAATGGTTCAATGTTGTTTCCTATGGTGTGAGCGAAGAAGATCACCTGATCGATATGGATGAAGTTGAGCGTATTGCACGCGAAACCAAGCCTAAGCTGATCCTTGCTGGTGGTACTGCTTATTCCCGCGTTTGGGACTGGGAACGCTTCCGCAAAATCGCTGATGAAGTTTGTGCCTACCTTTTAGTGGATATGGCTCACATTGCTGGTCTCGTTGCTGGTGGCCAGCATCCGTCGCCAGTGCCGCATGCGCATGTTTGCACCACCACCACGCATAAATCCCTGCGTGGCCCGCGTGGCGGCATGATTATGACCAATGATGCTGATCTGGCCAAGAAGTTCAATATGGCTGTATTCCCTGGTCTTCAGGGCGGCCCGCTGATGCACGTCATTGCCGGTAAGGCGATTGCATTGGGTGAAGCTTTGCAGCCTGAATTTAAAACCTATGCCAAGAACGTGGTCGATAATGCCCGCACACTGGCAAAGGCTTTGCAGGGCAGCGGCCTTGATATCGTTTCTGGTGGCACCGACAACCATTTGATGCTGGTTGACCTGCGCCCTAAAAATGCAACCGGTAAGCGCGCAGAAGCAGCTCTTGGCCGTGCCAACATAACCTGCAACAAAAACGGTATTCCTTTCGATCCTGAGAAGCCTTTTGTAACATCCGGTATCCGTCTTGGTACACCGGCCGGTACAACCCGCGGCTTTGGGGCAGCAGAATTTACCGAAATCGGTAATCTGATCGGCGAAGTACTGGATGGTTTGAAAGCCTCCAACTCGGACGAAGGCAATGCTGCTGTTGAAGAAGCGGTCAAGAACAAGGTTATCAGCCTGACCGACCGCTTCCCGATGTATGGTTATCAGGGCTAAATGCTCAGGTAATTGACTAAGTTTGAACCCTGCGTGATCAACCGGTTGCGCAGGGTTTTTCTTCTCCACATTATTTTACCGCTTTGATTATGCGCTTCTCAGGTGATCGGTTATCTTGGGTGACCAGAATCACAATCAGCCTTCATGCTGAGCGGTTATGAAAGTTGCCCATGCGCTGTCCTTTTTGCCAGTCTGATGACACTCAGGTTAAAGATTCCCGCCCAGCAGAGGACGGTGCCGTTATTCGCCGCCGTCGTGTCTGTCCGGTTTGTGCGGGGCGTTTTACCACCTTTGAGCGCGTCCAGTTGCGCGATCTGATGGTGCTGAAGAAGAGCGGCCGTAAAGTGCCGTTTGACCGCGATAAGCTTACCCGTTCCATTCAGGTGGCTTTGCGTAAACGCGATGCGGATCCGGAACTGGTGGAACGTGCGATTTCAGGCATTGTGCGCCAGCTCGAAAGTTCAGGCGAGGCGGAAATTCACTCGGATGAAATTGGCCGTCTGGCAATGGATGCCTTGAAGGGCATTGATGATATTGCCTATATCCGTTTTGCCTCTGTCTATCGCAATTTCAGCGAAGCACATGACTTCCATAATGTAATTGACGAGTTGAATGATGATGCTCCGGCAGCAACTGCTGCCAAGCAAACGGACGATTAAATGCCTGATCGTGAAGGGCTTCATCGAGATGAAATTACGGCGCAGGATTTGCGCTTTATGGCGGCTGCGATTCGTTATTCGCGGCGCAATCTTGGGTTGACCTCCACCAATCCGTCAGTCGGAACCTTGATTGTCAAAGATAATGGTTTTGGCCCTGTTATCATCGGGCGCGGTGTTACCGCTCTTGGAGGCCGTCCGCATGCCGAGCGCGAAGCTTTGGCGCAAGCGGGCGAAAATGCGCGTGGTGCCACAGCCTATGTAACGCTGGAGCCATGCGCCCATCATGGCAAAACACCACCTTGTGCCGAGGCGCTGATCAGTGCCGGCATTGCCCGTGTCGTTGCGGCAGCGAATGACCCCGATGATCGGGTGAGTGGCAAAGGTTATACGATGCTGCGTGCAGCGGGTATTGAAGTGCAGGAAAATGTGCTTGGGAATGTCGCGGCCAACCAGCTTGCAGGCTATCTCATTCGTTCTTTTAAAAAACGACCAGAAGTTACTGTGAAATTAGCACTTTCTTATGATCGGTTTATCGGCGTTCGTGGTTCCGGACAAGTGGCAATTACCGGTTCGGTTGCGCGTTCGCAAAGCCATTTGATGCGTGCAGAAACTGATGCCATTTTAATCGGCATTGCAACGGCGCTGGAGGATGATCCGGAACTCACCTGCCGTTTGGAGGGGATGGCGCATCGCTCGCCAATCCGCATTGTACTGGATAGTGCCTTGCGATTGCCACTTGCCTCAAAGCTGGTCCGGACGGCGGGACATATACCTTTATGGATTGCATGCGGCGTTGATGTGCCGCTTGAAAAACGCATCCAATATCAAAATGCCGGATGTCATATTATTGCAACCGATACGAGCGATGGTCAGATTGCCTTGCCGGAATTGCTCAACGATTTAGGCGAGCTGGGCGTTGCCACTTTGCTGGTGGAGGGAGGGGCTGCCATTGCTGCTTCGTTCTTACGTGAAGGCTTGGCGGATCGTCTGGCGCTTTTTGAAGCGCTGGTTAAAATTGGTGCAGCTGGTATTCCTGTTGAGGGGTTACAGCACTATATAGACACTGAATTTACGCAAATACGCAGTGCTGATTTTGGCGCTGATCATTATTCAGAATATGTGAGGAAGTCCTGATGTTTACGGGTATTGTCACAGATGTGGGCAAGATTGGTCGTGTTAAGCCTTTGAACGAAGGCGTTTTACTGCGCATTGAAACCGCCTATGATCCGTCTGAGATTGATCTGGGGGCTTCCATTGCCTGTTCCGGTGTCTGCCTGACTGTGGTTGCGCTGCCTGAAAAAGGCAGTAATGCCCGTTGGTTTGAAGTGGAAGCATGGGAAGAGGCGCTGCGTCTCACCACGATTTCTGAATGGAAAACCGGCACGCCGATTAATCTTGAGCGCTCATTGAAGCTTGGCGATGAAATGGGCGGTCATCTGGTTTCCGGCCATGTTGATGGCAAAGCGGAAATTATTGCATGTGAAGAAGAAGGCGATGCTGTTCGCTTTACATTGCGTGCGCCTGAAGCCTTGGCACCATTTATTGCGCAAAAGGGTTCCGTGGCGCTGGATGGCACATCTTTGACCGTCAACGGTGTTGATGGCAATGAATTTGATGTGCTTTTGATCCGTCATTCGCTGTCCGTGACCACTTGGGGGACACGTAAAGTGGGCGATATGATAAATATTGAGATAGATCAGCTTGCTCGTTACGCTGCACGTCTTGCGCAATTCTCAAAATCGGCTTAGAGCCTGTTTGAAATATGATGCAGCCCATATCGGGCATGCAGGATAAAGAGATGAACGTATCCCGAAAACTGTAAAGCGGTTTTCGGGATACGTGCGTTTTTGTTTAAAAAGAGCATTTAAGTGATTTCACAGGAACACGAAATGCTCTAGCAAATATGGTATGCTGTTTTTCAGCATGGGTTATAATGAGATTTTACAAGAAACTTTGGAGCGCGAATTAATGACATCCTCGAATGATGGGCAACCTGTAGCCTCCGCTCCGCGTACAGCAAACAAGCGCGGCGTAGCGCGTCTGGCCGCCGTGCAGGCACTTTATCAAATGGATGTGGCCGGAACGGGTATTTCGGAAGTTGTTGCCGAATACGAAGCTTTCCGTTTGGGAAAAGAAGTGGATGGAACGCAATATCTGGATGCCGATCCGCAGTGGTTCCGCGCAATTCTGGCCGGTGTTGTTGCCGAGCAGCGTGTGATTGATCCGATGATCCATGAAGCGCTGAATGAAGACTGGCCGCTGTCACGTCTTGATTCCACTTTGCGTGCCATTTTGCGTGCCGGCATCTGGGAGTTGAAAAACCGCAAAGATGTGCCGACTGCGGTAATCGTTTCGGAATATGTCGATATTGCCAAGGCTTTTTATGGCGAAGAAGAACCAAAGCTGACTAATGCAGTGCTGGATCGTCTGGCCTTTACACTGCGCGGTGAAAGCCGTGGTGCGGCTGGCCGCAATAAACGATAACAATCCCTGCTGCCGGTTTTGACAGCTGGCAGCATTGGCCTCAGGCCGGTTTCAACTTCAGCTTGACCTTTAGGTGTAAGTTCCGCATCTTTCATGTGTAACGGTATGTGAAAGATGCTGAATGATGGGTTGGAACAAGGTTTTGTCTTTTAAGCTCACATTTCAAATCCATTAATCGATTGATGATCCGATAGGGCTTCATCAGCAAGGCACTCTCATGCCGATAAACCGATCCGCTTAAAGGGGAACGGATCGCAAAGAAATGGGAGTTGGCTTAATGGAAGTTGGCATAGGGGTTCTTCTTCTTGTTATCGTATGCGGCTTATTTTCAGTGGTTTATGCCGTATTTGCGACCCGTTCAGTTCTTGCCGCAGATCAGGGCAATGCCCGGATGCAGCAAATTGCCGGTGCCATTCGTGAAGGCGCGCAGGCCTATCTGACACGGCAATATACAACAATCGCGATTGTAGGTGCAGTGGTCTTTCTGGCTGCATGGTATTTGCTTTCAATCACCGCTGCCATCGGCTTTTTGATCGGTGCTGTGCTTTCAGGCGTGACCGGTTTTATCGGTATGCATGTCTCGGTGCGTGCCAATGTGCGCACGGCACAAGCTGCTTCGTTCAGTTTGGCCAGCGGCCTAGAGCTTGCCTTTAAATCCGGTGCCATTACCGGCATGCTGGTGGCAGGTTTGGCGTTGCTTGGCGTTTCGCTTTATTATTTCGTGCTGACTTATTATCTAGGCTATACGCCATCGGATCGCGTGGTGATTGATGCGCTCGTATCCCTTGGCTTTGGTGCTTCGCTGATTTCCATTTTTGCACGGTTGGGTGGCGGTATTTTCACCAAAGGTGCTGATGTCGGTGGCGATCTGGTCGGTAAAGTGGAAGCCGGTATTCCGGAAGATGATCCGCGTAATCCGGCAACAATTGCTGACAATGTCGGCGATAATGTTGGCGATTGCGCCGGTATGGCCGCGGATTTGTTTGAAACCTATGCGGTGACGGTTGTTGCCACCATGGTGCTGGCGGCAATTTTCTTTGGCGGTAATGCTGAGCTTTCAACCATCATGCTTTATCCGCTGGCGATTTGCGGGGTCTGCGTTTTAACATCCATTGCCGGTACATTTTTTGTCAAACTTGGCGTGTCGGGCTCCATTATGGGCGCGCTTTATAAAGGCCTGATTGCTACTGGTATTCTGTCAATTATCGGTATTGCCATTGCCAATATGCTGACGATTGGTTGGGGTGAGGTGGGCACAGTTGGCGGCCTTGTGATTACCGGCACCAATTTGTTTATCTGCGGTGTTATCGGTCTGGTCGTCACCGGGCTGATTGTGCTGATTACGGAATATTATACCGGCACCAATAAAAGGCCGGTCAATTCCATTGCGCAAGCCTCTGTCAGTGGTCACGGCACCAATGTCATTCAAGGTCTGGCGGTGTCATTAGAGGCAACGGCTTTGCCCGCCTTGGTGATTGTTGGCGGGATTATCGCCACCTATCAGCTGGCAGGGCTTTTCGGCACGGCCATTGCGGTGACAGCCATGCTCGGCATTGCCGGTATGATTGTGGCACTTGATGCATTCGGGCCTGTTACGGACAATGCCGGTGGTATTGCCGAAATGTCCGGCCTTGATGGTGAGGTACGTAAAGCAACCGATGCACTGGATGCGGTGGGCAACACCACCAAAGCTGTGACAAAGGGCTATGCGATTGGTTCGGCAGGACTTGGCGCTTTGGTGCTCTTTGCAGCCTATTCCAATGATTTGGCGTATTTTGCCGCGCATGGTGAGCAATATCCGTATTTTGCCAATATGGGCGAAGTGTCGTTTGATCTTTCCAACCCTTATGTGGTGGCAGGGCTGATCTTTGGCGGACTCATTCCTTATCTCTTTGGCGGGATGGCCATGACGGCTGTGGGGCGGGCTGCAAGCTCCGTGGTGCATGAGGTGCGCCGTCAGTTCCGCGAGCATCCGGGCATTATGACCGGTGAGGAGCGGCCAGATTATGCGCGTGCGGTGGATATTTTAACCAAAGCTGCCATCCGCGAAATGATCCTGCCGTCATTATTGCCGGTTCTGGCACCATTGGTGGTTTATTTCGGCGTGTTGTTGATTTCCGGCTCGAAGTCCGCAGCTTTTGCAGCATTAGGTGCTTCTTTGCTGGGCGTGATCGTCAATGGCCTGTTTGTGGCGATCTCTATGACATCAGGTGGCGGTGCATGGGATAATGCCAAGAAAAGCTTTGAGGACGGCTTTACCGATCAAGATGGTGTGCTGCATTTGAAAGGGTCGGAAGCGCATAAAGCATCGGTTACCGGTGATACGGTGGGTGATCCTTATAAGGATACGGCAGGGCCTGCGGTTAATCCTGCAATCAAGATCACTAATATTGTGGCGCTCTTGCTGCTGGCAGTGCTGGCACATTCTGTGTGATTGATAACCGAACAGTAAAAAACCCCGCTGAAAAGCGGGGTTTTTTACTGTGGTTCTTTTGACGCAATCAGCCGCCAGGAATAGAGGTCGGTGCTTTACCGACACCTTGAATAATCTGGCTGAGGAAGGTCTGGTCTTTACCGCCGGTTGGGGTCGTGCGGGAAATGAAGTCAAACAGCTTACCATCCTGAAGACCATAATTGGCGATCTGGCTGACTTTGCCGTCTTTATCAAAGTAGATTGCCAGAATCTGACGATCGGTCACTTTAGGTGGCATGAACTGGGCTGCGCGATAACGCTTTTGTGAAATATAATAGAATACTTCATTATCGAATGTTGCGGTGGAAGACGGGGTTCCCATCGCCATCAAAACCTGCTCACGGCTGGAACCAACCGGAATGGAATCGAGTGCCTCTTTATCAAGCACATAGCCTTCGGTCATTATTTCAGACGGGTTCAGGGTTGATGCGGTATTACATCCTGCTAAACCTGCTGATAAGAGAACCACAGTGCTAGCAAGCATCGCGCCTCTTGTTCGGGGGCTTGTAAAAAATCGCTGCAACAATGACATCTCCATGATCTAAATCAGGGCGGCTCTTTCGCCGTTGAAAGAACTTCGGTAAACCACCTTGCAACTGGATGCAATAAGAACGGTCGTCAGATTATGATTCTTCAACTTTTTCGACGTAAATCGAAGGCTAATGAAGCCATTACGCTGCATATTTATGAAAATATTGTGATGGCAGCACGTCAAAAATATTTTTATGCACAGTTTCAAGTGCCCGACACACCGCTCGGACGCTACGAAATGTTGTCATTACATTTGTTTTTGACGCTTCACCGGCTCAAATTTGATGGTGTTGAAAATAAAGTGCTGGCTGCTTTGGGGCAGGATCTGGCCGACGAGTTCTTTAAAGATATCGATCATTCATTGCGTGAATTCGGCATTGGTGACCAATCTGTGCCAAAACGCATGAAAAAACTGGCGCGGATGTTTTATGGTCGGGTTGCCTCTTATGGCATCGCGCTTGATTCTCATGATCGCGCGGCACTCAGTGCTGCTTTGGCGCGCAATATTCAGCCTGATCTTGAAAACTGGCCGCAAGCAGACGATCTTTGCACATATGTATTTGCGAGCCGTGATCATTTGTCAAAATTACAGGATCAGGATATTGCAGCAGGCAGATTAACATTTTTGAACGCGGAAGATTTAACTTCGACCGTGCAAATTGAGACAACGTAATGCAAGAAGCAGTTTTGAGTTTTCCGGTTTCGGTACAGCATGTGCCGCATAAAGGCATTGAAGTAACACTGAAAAGTGACGACAGAGAGCGTGAAGCCTTGGCCGAATCTCATGGTTTGGAAAAGGTTGTGAGCTTTTCTGCTGATTTTATCATTACGCCTTGGAAAAAGAGCGGCATTAAAATTCGCGGTAAAATTCAGGCGCAGATCGTGCAGTCCTGTGTCGCCACATTGGAACCAATCGAGAATCAGATTGATGAAGATGTGGAAATTGTGCTGGTGCCTGAGCATTCACGCCTTGCCCGAATTCCGGTGGATGAAAGCGGTGAAATGCTGATTTCTGCCGATGGTCCTGATATTCCGGAAACATTTTCCGGCGATAAAATTGATATTGGCGCGATTGCTGAAGAGTTCTTTGATCTGGCAATTGATCCTTATCCGCGTAAAGCCGATTTGGCTGATTCTGTGGTTGTTACAGTTGGCGAAACCGAAGAAGAGGCCGATAATGGTGTCGTTTCACCATTTGCAAGCCTTGCGAATTGGCAGAAGAAGGACTGATTTAAGCTATTTGCCAAATTTCAGTTGTACGGCTGAATAAAAAAGCTATTTTCGCCTAAATCTTGAAGCTTAACCGCTGATTTTTGTAAAAAAGCTATACGAGCAACAGGGACCTCACAGGACAATCCAGAGTGATAAGAATTTCAATTGACGCCATGGGTGGCGATTTTGGCCCTGAAGTAGTCATACCCGGAGCGGCAATAGCGCTTGAGCGTCATCCGGATATCCGCTTTGTAATTTATGGTCTGGCAGATCGGGTTGAACCGATTTTGGCCAAATACCCTAAGCTTCAGGCCGCATCCGAGTTTCGCGTCAGTGAAATGGCTGTGCGTATGGACGACAAGCCGGGACAGGCTTTGCG
>JAEWHQ010000207.1 GCA_023387715.1 Pseudomonadota bacterium
GAATATGGCGGCGTGATCAAGCATGGCGCGAAATTGCTCTTTGCTTATTCACAGGCCACCGTCCCGATGGTCACACTCATTACCCGCAAAGCCTATGGCGGTGCTTATGACGTGATGGCTTCCAAACATATCGGCGCTGATATCAACTATGCATGGCCAACGGCAGAAATTGCTGTGATGGGTGCAAAAGGCGCCACCGAAATTCTCTATCGCTCGGAACTGAATGATCCGGAAAAAATCGCGGAACGCACAGCGGAATACGAAACCCGTTTTGCCAATCCGTTTGTGGCAGCAGAACGCGGCTTTATCGATGAGGTCATCATGCCTCATTCATCGCGCCGCCGTACCGCCCGTGCCTTTGCTTCGCTGCGCAACAAGCGCACTGAAAAGCGCTGGCGCAAGCACGATACAATTCCACTGTGATTTTTTCCCTCGGGCTTAAACCATTCAACCGAAGCTGGATTTAATATGTTTAAAAAAATTCTCATTGCTAACCGAGGTGAAATTGCCTGTCGCGTCATCAAAACCGCGAAGAAAATGGGCATTGCCACAGTTGCTGTTTATTCAGATGCCGACCGAAACGCGCTTCATGTCTCAATGGCTGATGAAGCTATCCATATCGGCCCTGCACCATCCAACCAGTCCTATATTGTCATCGACAAAATTCTGGACGCCATTCGTCAAACCGGCGCTGATGCTGTTCATCCGGGCTATGGTTTTCTGTCAGAAAATCCGGCTTTTGCCGCAGCACTCGACAAGCTCGGCGTGGCTTTCATTGGCCCGCCAGAAGGCGCAATTCTTGCAATGGGTGATAAAATCACCTCGAAAAAACTGGCCTCTGAGGCGGGCGTTTCCACAGTTCCCGGCCATATGGGGCTGATTGAAAGTGCTGATGAAGCGGTTAAAATTGCTTCCAATATCGGCTATCCGGTGATGATCAAGGCCTCTGCCGGCGGCGGCGGCAAGGGCATGCGTATTGCCGAGAATGATTTAGAGGCGCGTGAAGGCTTTCAGGCGGCCAAAAATGAGGCTAAAAACTCATTCGGTGACGACCGTATTTTCATTGAAAAATTCGTCACTCAGCCGCGCCATATCGAAATTCAGGTGCTTGGCGACAAGCATGGCAATATTATTTATCTGGGTGAGCGTGAATGTTCCATTCAGCGCCGCAATCAAAAAGTAGTTGAAGAAGCGCCATCACCATTTTTGGATGAAGCAACACGCCGCGCCATGGGCGAGCAGGCTGTGGCACTGGCTGCTGCCGTTGGCTATCATTCAGCCGGTACGGTTGAATTCATCGTTGATGGTTCACGCAACTTCTACTTCCTCGAAATGAACACCCGTTTGCAGGTCGAACATCCGGTAACCGAACTTATCACCGGCATTGATCTTGTTGAGCAGATGATCCGCGTCGCAGCCGGTGAAAAACTGGCAATTGCCCAAGCTGATGTAAAGCTTAATGGATGGGCAATTGAAAGCCGTCTTTACGCTGAGGATCCATATCGCAACTTCCTGCCATCAATTGGCCGCCTCACCCGCTACCGCCCGCCAAGCGAAGGCAAAAAGCTTGACGGCACCATTGTGCGCAATGATACCGGCGTTTATGAAGGCGGCGAAATTTCCATGTATTACGACCCGATGGTCGCAAAACTTTGCACATGGGCACCCAATCGCATCACAGCCATTGACGCAATGAGCAGCGCTTTGGACGAGTTTGAGCTGGAAGGCATCGGCCACAATCTGCCGTTCCTGTCGGCGGTCATGCAGCACAAACGCTTCCGCGATGGCAATATCACCACTGCTTTCATTGCTGAAGAGTTTCCCGAAGGGTTCCACGGCGTTGAAGCCGATACCAAAACCGCACAAAAACTGGCAGCGGTTGCAGCCTTCATCAATAAAATCGTGCAGGAACGCGCCGCCCAAATCAGCGGCCGTTTGAGCGACCATTTAGCACCTCTTGCCAAAGAATGGGTTGTCAGCTTAGGCCACCAATCCATTGCGCTCACCATGGAGGAGTATGAAGCCGGTTTGCGTGTGCTGATCGGAGCTGACACTGTGCTGCATGTGACAAGCCAGTGGAAACCAGGTGATCAGCTTGGCACCTTCAATATCGACGGCGAAACGCTCGGCGTTAAAGTAGACATTAACGGCAATGCTTTGCGCCTGCGCTATCGTGGTATTGACATCAAATCATTTGTGCGCCGTCCACGTGTAGCGAAGTTGGCGGGGCTGATGCCGGTTAAGCAAGCACCTGATACATCCAAGATGCTATTGTGCCCGATGCCAGGTGTGATAACCTCCATTCATGTCGCGGAGGGCGATCATGTGGAGGCAGGACAAGCATTGGCAATTGTTGAAGCAATGAAAATGGAAAACACCTTGCGCGCAGAAAAAAGCGGCGTGGTGAAGCGTGTACTGGCATCTGCCGGTCAAAGTCTGGCTGTTGATGAGCTTATTCTGGAGTTCATTTAATGACGGATAAAGTAAAAATTGACGATTGGCAGAAGCTGGCGGAGAAAGAGATCAAACGATCTCCTGACACGCTGACATGGCAAACACCGGAAGGTATTCCGGTGAAGCCACTCTATACAGCCGATGATCTGGAGCGCGTGCAACATCTGGACACGCTGCCCGGTTTTGCACCATTCGTGCGTGGCCCCCGCGCCACCATGTACGCCGGCCGTCCCTGGACAATCCGCCAATATGCCGGTTTTTCCACTGCCGAAGCTTCCAATGCTTTTTATAAACGCAATCTGGCTGCCGGACAAAAAGGCTTATCGGTTGCCTTTGATCTGGCAACACATCGCGGCTATGACAGCGATCATCCGCGCGTTGTCGGCGATGTCGGTAAAGCAGGTGTGGCAATCGACAGTGTCGAGGATATGAAAATCCTCTTTGACGGTATTCCGCTCAAAGACATGTCAGTTTCCATGACGATGAATGGCGCGGTTATTCCGATCCTCGCCAATTTCATTGTCGCAGGCGAAGAACAAGGCTGCTCACGTACCGAGCTTTCCGGCACCATTCAGAATGATATTCTGAAAGAGTTCATGGTGCGTAACACCTATATTTATCCCCCTGAGCCATCCATGCGGATTATCGCGGATATTATCGAATATACCGCTAAAGAAATGCCGCGCTTTAATTCGATTTCCATTTCCGGCTATCATATGCAGGAAGCGGGGTCGACATTGGTGCAGGAGCTGGCTTTCACCCTGGCAGACGGACGCGAATATGTACGCGCAGCCTTGAAAAAAGGCTTGAATGTTGATGATTTTGCCGGACGCCTATCTTTCTTCTTCGCCATCGGCATGAACTTCTTCATGGAAGCAGCAAAGCTTCGCGCCGCGCGTTTGCTTTGGACGCGTATCATGGAAGAGTTTGAGCCGAAAAAGGCTTCCTCATTGATGCTGCGCACCCACTGCCAAACTTCCGGAGTGTCGTTGCAGGAACAAGACCCGTATAACAACGTCATCCGCACCGCCTATGAAGCAATGTCGGCAGCCCTTGGCGGCACACAATCGCTTCACACCAACGCGCTTGATGAGGCGATTGCGCTGCCGACCGAATTTTCGGCACGTATTGCACGTAATACGCAGCTTATTTTGCAGCATGAAACCGGCATCACCAATGTGGTGGATCCGCTGGCTGGTTCTTATTATGTCGAGAGCCTGACCCATGATCTGGCAGAAAAAGCATGGGCGCTCATTGAAGAAGTGGAAGCACTCGGCGGCATGACCAAAGCGGTTGCCACCGGTATGCCAAAACGCCTGATTGAAGAAGCTGCAACACGGCGTCAGGCTGCGGTTGACCGCGGCGATGAAGTGATCGTCGGCGTCAATAAATATCGTCTCGAAAATGAAGACCAGCTCGATATTCTCGAGATTGATAATACGGCTGTGCGACTGGCGCAGATTGAGCGCATCGAAAAAATGAAGCGCAATCGTGATGCTGTTAAAGTAGAAGCAGCACTCAAAGCCTTGACGGAAGTTGCCCGCACCCGCGAAGGCAATATTCTGGAAGCCGCCGTGGAAGCCGCGCGTCAACGTGCAACAGTTGGCGAAATTTCCGACGCAATGCGCGCGGTTTATGGTGACCATGCGGCAATACCGGAAGTGGTCAGTGATGTTTATGGCGACGCCTATGATGGCGACCCTGAATATCAGACATTGGTGGAACGCTTAGGCGAATTCTCACAAGCCTTAAGTCAGAAACCCAAAATTATGGTTGCCAAACTTGGTCAGGATGGCCATGACCGCGGCGCCAAAATCATCGCCTCCGCCTTTGGCGATATGGGTTTTGATGTGCTGGCTGGGCCACTCTTCCAGACACCGGAAGAAGCAGCCGACATGGCCGTACAGCAAAAAGTGCATGTGGTCGGAATGTCATCACTGGCAGCTGGTCATAAAACGCTCGCTCCGCAGCTTATCAAAGCTTTGAAAGAACGCGGTGCTGGTCAGGTTATTGTAGTGGTTGGCGGCGTTATTCCGCGCCAAGACTATGATCATCTTTATGAAAATGGTGTTTCAGCCGTTTTTGGCCCTGGCACCAATGTGATGGAAGCCGCACGCACCGTGCTTGATCTTCTCGAAGGCAAACGCCCGAACACATTGTAAAACTAAAAAGCTCCCGAACCTTATTTGGGAGTTTTTTTATAAGCGCTAAATATCTGCAACGAGCGTAAAAAATGCAGGTATGGCCAATGAAGCGCCAGATAAAAATAATAAAACAAATGCTAATCGCCGCAGGGCGACCGGTGAAAGCGGCGACGGAAAACGTCGTGCCAGATATGTGCACAAGATAACCGCCGGTATCGCCAGTAAACTCCACCAAAATCCGCCCGTCGGCATCTCCCCTGTAAATGTCACAGTGCCAAGGCGCAGCAATGCGTTTAAGCCGAAAACTGCAACCAGCGTCTCGCGGATAACTGTAAGCCTTAAAGGCTGCCGGTATAAATGATAAACTAATGGCGGCCCTGCCGTTGAAAACAAACCTCCCATAAGTCCGGCAAATGAACCAAAAAATACAAACGAACCCGCGGACGAACGCTTTTCTAATGGTGTTGGCTTCATCAGCAATTGAATGCTGGAGATGATAATAAAAATGCCCAGCACCAATTTCAACCAATTGACGGAACTGCCCAGCAACAACCCCAGCAACCAATAGCCTACCAGCAAAAAGAAAAGGCTCGGAACGATAATCAGGGTAAATTCACGCTTGGCTATATCACGCCAACCTTTTGCCAGCACTTGAACCGCATTGATAATTGTTAAAAAGCTCACCAATATCGCCGCTTCATCGATCGGCATGATAGAGCCCAGCGCAATGCCGCCCATCATAATAAGCCCAAGCGCAAAGCCTGTTAAAGTTTGCATATAGGCTGCCAGCCCCGCCAGTAGCAAAAGCGCTGCTATATTTACCGGGTCCATAATTTTTATGCTTTCAGATTATTTTAGATAAAGTGGGATCAAATTTTGCTATATTAATATGCACTGAAATCCAATCATTTAGCAAATACACTATGAATATAAGTTCATCGTTGAAAGCCGACTGTCAGCCCAGTAGCCGCCAGCTTTTTCCAAAGCTTCGGCAGTATCAACATCACTCAAGGCTGCCTCGCCGATTTCCACATCAATCACTTGCACTTCACTTGTTTCAATCAACTTACGTGCGCCGCGATCACCTTGTAATTGCCCAAGCTTTTCAAACAAATGAGCAGGAATAATCACCGGATTACCAGCTTCACTATTACATGTGGCGCGAATAACCGCATTGTGCCGGCTCTTATCAAATGCCGCCAGCATCTGCCTGATATGATGCGCTTTCACATGCGGCATATCACCAAGCTGGATCATCAACCCTGTGGCCGATGCCGGCAAATGATCAAGCGCTGCCTTGATCGATGTTGAAAGCCCTTGGTTGTAATCCGGGTTTAAAATAGTTTTGATGGTAAGATGATGAAGTGCCAGATCAATTTCCTCTGCCATATGACCAAGCACCACAATAACCGGACGCCCGCCACCGGCAATGGCAGCCTCCACGGAACGGCGCACCAATGGCACACCATCAAAATGCGCCAGCAATTTATTACGCGCGCCCATTCTGCTCGAACGCCCAGCCGCCAGAACCGCAATAGCCACGTCACCCTGATGATCTATTTTGACCATTTCGCGTGGCGACGGACGATTTGGAATTTCTGACAAGATACCCCCCACTCCCATGCCCGCAATCATCCGGTCATCAACTTTAAGATCGGCCATCAGCCGGTCGAGAATCCAATCAAAGCCGTTTTCTTTTGGGCTCCTTGAACAACCCGGCGCCCCTAAAACAGGCTTATGGCCGTGACTTGCCAGAATGAGCAAATTGCCCGGATCAACCGGCATGCCAATCCGCTCAACCCTGCCCCCTGCAAGCCGGATGGCTTGCGGCACAATATCATCAGGATCACACACAGCGGAAGCTCCAAAGATCACTGCCATATCAGCATTTTTTAATGTCTGTTTGATCGCCTCTGCCACAAAGGGTGCGTGATGTTCGACACGCATTTCGCTCACCAAATCTCCGCCATTGAGCTCAATACGTTTGGCCGTGACCTTGGCCGTCTTGTCAAGAATACTGGTTTTAAGATTTGGCAAAACCGTCTGGATCAAGCCGATTTTTTTAGGCGCGAATGGCTTAACCGCAAAGGCTTGTTGTCTGATCGCCAGACTTTGCACATGTTGCATATGCAGCTGATCAACAGCAAAAGGAATGATTTTAACGGTTGCCACCAGCATATCCGCAGTGGTGCGAGTAAAAGGTACAAGTGTTGACAAGGTGATGGAGCTGTCCACACGGTTGATCGCATGTATAAGCTCTTCGGAAACTGTAAATAACCCGGCTTTTTCTGCGTAGAAATTAACGCGCCCGGTGGTGGCAAGGCCAGCGCGGATATGGGAAAAAGACAAGCAATCGGCAATGCGCCGTGCGGCATCATCCTCGCCGATATCAAGCCCTTCCAGCCTTACCGCCAGCACATCCATGTGCCCCGCTGACCGGATATATTCGAGATCGCTGCGGCTTAAAACCGTGCCTTTTTTGATCACCTTATTATCCGTGATAATTGTATGGGCAAGGATGGCTCCCAATGCATCATTCAGGGCTAAGCGACCGAACTGCATGGCTTATTCCGCTACGCGATTGCGGTAGGCGGCAATCACTTGCGCCAAAACTGCGATAGCAATTTCGGCAGGGCCTTGCGCTTTGATATCAAGCCCGATCGGTGCATGGATCAATGCACACTCATTTGGTGAAAAGCCTGCCTGATAAAGCCGCTCCAGCCGTTTGGCATGGGTTTTGCGACTTCCTAAAGCGCCGATATAAAAGGCTTTGGCTTGCATGGCTGCAATCAATGCCGGATCATCAATTTTAGGATCATGGGTCAGTGCCGCAACGGCCGTATGATTATCTAACGGCTGCTTGGCAAAATAATCCTGCGGCCATTCCACATGCAAATCGGCATCGCCAAAACGCTCCTCCGTCGCAAATGCCGATCTTGGATCAATGATCGTCACATCAAAATTGGTCAGTCTGGCGGCAACCAGCAAATTCTGGCTGATATGCACGGCACCAATTAAAATGAGGCGCGGACGCGGAGTATAAATATTGAGAAAATAATCCTCCCCTTCAAGGTTGACCACGCCGGATTTGCCCATGCGGATATTTTCCAGCAACGGCTGCAATAAAACATCACCGTCAAAGAAATGCTGCTGAGCGCCGCTTTGAATATTTGTCAGCAAATAGCTGGCACGCCGGTTTTCCAGTGCCTGATAAATATCAGCAAAGACAGATGTTAATGGTGTCACCAGAATTTTAATACGCCCGCCGCATGAAAGACCAACCCGCCATGCGGTTTCATCGGCAACACCAAATTCCAGCACACGGGCTTTCCCATCCGCGATGACATCCATGGCCTGACTAATCACCTCTGTTTCCACGCAACCGCCGGAAACAGAGCCATAGAAATGAGCGTCATTATCAATCAGCAAATGACTGCCGATCGGGCATGGAGCAGAGCCCCATGTTTCAATGACTGTGGCAATGGCGGCAGGGTGTTTTTGCCTGAACCATTGCGCAGCCATCAGAAGGGGCTGAAACAACATCTCCTGTTGTGACAGTTCTGCGTTCATTGAACCCCTCCCTTTATTGTTTAAATATTCAGGCGCGCCCGAAAATGGCACCAAGTTTGTTTTTAAACACCGCCCAAAGCACACTGAGCATATTCAGCTCTTTTGCCGGTGCGGGTTTGCGCGGTGCAGCAGGCTGTGACGACGCTGCGGCCACACCTTCGCCTGCATCAAAGACCTCTGCCACCGGCTCGGCACCAGCCGATAATTCACCTTCCAGATTATTGGCAAATTCTTTGCAAATCTGACCGGCAACGGCCTCGACAATGCCGCCGCGTGCAACCTGCGCCAAGGAGCCGGAGAGCGAATAATTCACATCCACCGAAACAACAGTGGTGTTTTCCCCTTCCTCTGTCAGCGCGTAAGTGACCTCACCTTTGGCACGTGAAGAGTGATTTTTATCAATCCCTACGCCGGTGATCACCCCTGTATAGCTTGCCTCATCCGGCACGACTTTGGCCTCGCCACCAAAATCTGCTTTCACGGGGCCAAGCTTGACAGTGATGCGCCCTTTGGCAACTCCATCCACCGGCGGCTCGGTTAATTGTGCACCCGGAATACAGGCCACAACAGCCGCCAGATCCTGAAACTTCTCCCAGACCACTTTGCGGTTATGGTTGACTTTAAAAACCTGTTTAATCTCAGCCATGATACTCCCCTTTTTTTAGTTTTCTGCCCCGCACCAATCATAAATGCAAAGCGCCATCACTTTGATCGATGTGATATAATCCTCAATTGATACATATTCATCATTGGCATGCATAACCGCTGTTGAACCCGGCCCGAAGATCACTGTTGGTGTATCTGCATAAAGGTTGAGGAAACGTGTATCGGCAGCCCCCTGACGACCACTAATGACAGGTTGTTTGCCGGTCAGCTCGGTATAGTTTTTGCTGACCAGATCAACGATCGGATGATCAACCGGAATTTCTGAAGCCTGCGCGTCATAACCGACAAAACGCACCACCGGCGGATGATCTTTCATCCATGGATCCTGTGCTGCCATTTCGTTAATTTTATCAACGAGACTTTGCTTGACGCCTTCATGATCTTCACCCGGAACCGTACCGATACTGCCTTTCAGCAAAGCTGTATCAGGGAAGGCACTTGGGTAATTACCGGCCTGAAAACTGCCGATGATACATGGCAATGAATCCAGCGCATTTGGATAAAGCGGATGACGCACCGTTGCCACACGATGATCTTCCAGTTCTTTAACCGCCTGCACAACCTTATTGCCCAGATCGATGCCGGAAATACCTTCATAGCGCTTTTGAATACCAGCTGGTTTGCCCTGCACAGCAATTTCAAACCAGATACGGCCAATACAAGCCGGTTGCACCGCCAGATCACTGGTTTCGCCCGAAATACCGGCATCGGCTTTATAACCGCGCATGACCGTATCCAAGGTGCCGTGACCGGACACCTCTTCATCAATCACCACATTGATGTAGACGTCACCTTTGAGCTTCACACCGGCTTTTTTCAGATATTCAACGGCCAGAATATGGCTTGCAACACCACTTTTCATGTCGGCGGCACCACGGCCATAAATACGGCCATTGTCGATTTTTGCCGACCACGGATTATCCGACCAGCCTTCACCATTACCAACCGGAATAACATCCGTATGCCCGTTGAGAAGCAGCGAACGTCCGCCGCCGGTGCCTTTGAAAGTCGCCACAATATTCGGGCGGCCTTCATAGCCCATTGCAACAGGACGATAGCCGGGATGTTTTTTCAATTCTTCCCAGTCAGTTTCCCACATATCAACATCAAGGCCGATCTTGTTCATATAATCGGCCACAAAAGCCTGAATAGCCGCCTCATCACCGGTAACGGAGGGAATAGCGATCATCTCTTGCAAGAATTTGACCGAAACATCCTGATTATTCTCAATGGTTTCCAGAATTTTCTGGCGGGTCGCAGAACTCATTTTATTCTCCGGTTGTTGAAGGCTTCACGCCCTTAAAAGACAAGGTTTCAGTTTTAATGAGTGGTTATCAGTTCATCAGGCTCGGTAGCCAAAGCGCGATGTCAGGCACGAAAATCAGCAAAGCCATCAGACTGATATTGATGAGAATGAAAGGCACTGCCGCCATATAAATCTCGCCCATTGTGGTACCTTCAGGCGCCACACCTTTCATGACGAAAAGCGACAGACCAGCGGGCGGTGTAATGGTTGCAAGTTCCAGATTGACCATCATCACCACCGCAAACCAGATCGGTTCCCAGCCCATGGCATGGATGATTGGCAGGAAAATCGGCATCGTGACGAGAACAATTGATGTTTGTTCAATAAACATGCCGATCACCATCACGATCAGCATCATGATCAGCATCAGCACCAATGGTGCCACCGGCAGACTTGTAGCCCATTCGGTGATGGCGGTTGTTGCACCGGAAAAACTAAGCAACTGGCTAAACGCTGCCGAACCGGTCAAAATGATCAGGATCATCACTGACAATTGCAAAGCTGAAGACACTGCATTGCGGATTGTCTGCCAGTTCAGTTTTCCATACATAAAAGACAGGATAAAGGTCAGGAATGTACCGATTGCAGCAGATTCCGTCGGCGTTGCGATGCCGGTAAAGATGAAAATGATCGTCAGCACCACAATCGAAACCGGCGGGATGAGATAGATCAATGTGTTTTTCATTTTTACACGAAAAGGCACGCTTTCTATTTCATAAGTCGGTGCATCTTGCGGGCGCAAAGTGGCACGAATGACGATGTAAGTTACATAAGCGATAGCCAGCAAAATGCCTGGCACGATGATGGCCACCAGCGTTTTAGCAATGGAAAAACCGCCGACACTTGCCAGTACAATCGCCAATGTGCTTGGCGGAATAAGAATGGCCAAAGCACCACTGCCAAGCACAGGGCCGATAGCAAGGGTGCGCGCATAGCCACGGCGTTCCATTTCCGGCGTAAGCGTGGAGCCAAGCATGGCAACGGAGCCCATCGCAACACCGGTCAATGTTGCAAGCACGGTTCCCGCACCAATGGTCAGAACCGCCAGACGAC
>JAEWHQ010000215.1 GCA_023387715.1 Pseudomonadota bacterium
GTAGTAAATATTAGCCTTGGTTTTGTGAAAGCCTGTTAAGTGTGATTCCCGCTATTTATTCTGTGCTCTCTATCTTGTTCGCCTCTATGCAGAACGTGCCGATTGCGATAGGTCACAAGCATGACACGCGCGATAATGTTTCAAGGTACTGGGTCTGATGTTGGCAAAACGGTTCTTGTGGCCGGTCTTTGTCGTGTGATGCGCAATCGCGGTCTTAAAGTGCGCCCGTTCAAGCCGCAAAATATGTCCAACAATGCAGCCGTTACCGATGATGGCGGCGAAATAGGTCGCGGACAATGGTTGCAGGCATTAGCTTGTGGTGTGCCGACCAGCGTTCACATGAACCCCGTATTATTAAAGCCGCAATCTGAAACCGGCAGCCAGATCATTGTGCAGGGTAAAGTGCGCGGGCAAGCCAAGGGGCGTGATTATCAGCGTTTGAAACCACAATTTATGGATGCCGTGATGGAGTCGTGGCAGCATATTTGTGATAGCGCTGATATGGTGCTGGTGGAAGGTGCCGGCTCTCCGGCTGAGATTAATTTACGTAAAAATGATATTGCCAATATGGGCTTTGCCACCAAGGCTGGTGTGCCGGTTGTGCTGGTGGGGGATATTGATCGGGGCGGTGTGATTGCTTCGCTGGTGGGCACGCATACGATTTTGCTAGAGCAAGACCGCGCGATGATTGTCGGTTTTCTGATCAATAAGTTTCGTGGTGATGTGACGCTTTTTGATGATGGTTTGCGCTCTATCACCGAATTTACCGGCTGGCCGTCTTTTGGTGTGGTGCCATGGTTGAAAGCGGTGGCGCGTTTGCCGGCCGAAGACTCAGTCGTGTTGGAACGCATGGTTGGTATTCAAGCGAAAGCGTTGAAAATTGCTGTGCCGTTGCTGGATCGAATCGCTAATTTTGATGATCTTGACCCTTTAAAAGCGGAGCCGGATGTTGAAGTGGTGATGGTGCGGGCAGGTGAGGCAATACCTGCCGATGCAGGGCTGATTATTTTGCCCGGCACTAAATCGACCATTGGTGATTTAAAGCGTTTGCGTGAAAATGGCTGGGATGCGCAAATCCATGCTCATGTAAAGCGTGGCGGCCATGTCATTGGCATTTGCGGCGGCTATCAAATGCTGGGACAAAAAATCAGTGATCCGGAGCATATTGACGGCGATACGGCTGCTGCTGAAGGTTTAGGCCTTCTGCAGATGGAAACTGTCATGAAGGCCGAAAAAATACTTGGTCAGGTGCAGGGCACAGCTGTGGCCTATGATGTGCCGGTTGACGGTTATGAAATTCATTGCGGCGTAAGTCATGGACCGGATTGTGCACGTCCTTTCGCACTGATTGACGGGCGGCCGGATGGTGCGGTTTCAGCTGATGGCCGCATTTTTGGCACTTATTTACATGGGCTTTTTGCCTCCGATAATTTCAGGGAAAAATTACTGGCTGAGCTTGGCGTGCAGGGCACTGGTTTCAATTATCGTGCCAGCGTTGATGATGCTTTGAATGAGCTTGCCGATAACCTTGAGCAATATCTCGATGTGGATGCCTTGTTGCAGTTAAGTTTGCCGATCAAAATTTAAGCCTTCATCCACAATCAGCGAAGCCTCAAGTTGATTGACGATTACAACCGCACAGCATAATGTCAGGCCATTGCATCAGGTTTTCATCATAATGAATTGATGGACGAAGAGGGAATGCGTGAAATGCTTGTAATAAGCATTTTGATAGCAGCCGACCCCGCGACTGTAGAGCGGTGAGGGATGTTGCCAAGCTGGTTTTTTACGAAACCGGCGGCCACTGGGAAACCGGGAAGGCGGCTTCATCTTCATGACCCGCGAGCCAGGAGACCTGCCTGTTTGCAAAGGGCATATTGCCTGCACCCGGGGGAGGTTTTCCCTGCTGCCTGCACGGAGGTTGTCATGGCTGCACACACAAATAATAGCGCATCGGATGTGCTTTCCACACCGCTTGCTGCTCGTTTGGGCACGGCACTTGTTGCGTTAATGCTTGGCGTTTTCTTGATCTATGGTGTTGGTCTGGCTCATTCAGACATGCTGCATGATTCTGCTCATGATATGCGCCATTCTTATGGATTCCCTTGTCACTAAGTTACCGCTCGGAATTTTGAGGGGTTTATTCATTTTGGATGATGAAGTGATGCTCACGCATGCGTGAGTTTATTTCTCTATGGGGGAACAATGTATATTCGTTATTTATTGGCGGTTTTAGCAGCTGGTCTGATTGCAGGGCTGCTGATGACGCCTGCTATGTATATCAAGACAGTGCCACTGATTTTGCAGGCCGAAACTTATGAAGATGCATCCGGTGGTTATGATCATGGCGAGACGTCAGAAGCGGCAGCACCACATAGCCATGGTGATGCTGCTGAGGGCGAAGAAGAAGGCGCTGAACTGCCTTTCGGACGCCTTGGCAATACAATTTTGGCCAATTTAGTTGCTTGTGGCGGCTTTGCGCTGGCCTTGGGCGGTACGGCTTTATTGTTGGGACATCGTGTGACCAAGCAAAACGGCATTTATTGGGGACTTGCCGGTTTCTTTGCGGTGTCATTTCTGCCGTCGCTCGGGCTTTCACCGGAATTACCAGCCATGCCGGCAGCCGATCTGGCAGAGCGTCAGCTTTGGTGGGTTGTGACTGTTATTTTATCGGCAATTGGTATTTATCTTCTCGTGTTGCGCGCAGAAATCTGGGCGAAGATTTTAGGTCTTGTCGCCATTGTCGTGCCGCATCTTTATGGTGCGCCACATCCGGAAGATATTTCTTCACCGATCCCGTTGCTGCTTGCATCGCAATATGCAGTGGCAACCACAGCCACGAATTTGTTCATGTGGGTGGTGATTGGTTTGGCGCTTGGTTGGTTGGTGCAAACCTACGCATCCGCAGAAATTGAGGCTTGATAAGCATGCCGTCGGGAAAAATTACGCTTGTTCTCGGCGGCGCTCGCTCGGGAAAATCAAAATACGCTGAAAACTGTGCGGAAAGCTCTGGTCTGGAGCCATTTTATATCGCTACAGGGCGGGCTTATGATGATGAAATGCGCTCGCGTATCAGTATTCATCAAAACAGACGTGGCCTGAACTGGACAACGGTTGAAGAACCGCTTGATCTGGCGGGGGCATTGTTGAAAACGGCTGCGCAAAATCGTTTCGTGCTGGTTGATTGTTTAACGCTCTGGGTCACCAATCTGATGATGGCAGAGCGCGACATTGACGCTGAAACGACGCGGCTTTTAGAGGTTTTTCCGAAAATTTCCGGTGAGATATTTTTTGTCTCCAATGAAGTGGGATTGGGCATTGTGCCCGACAACCGGATGGCACGGGAATTTAGGGATTATGCGGGTTTTTTACATCAGCGGGTCGCTGAAAAAGCTCAGGAAGTTTACTTTATGGCGGCAGGATTGTCGTTGAAAATGAAGGGATAGAATATGCAGGGCCAAAAGATTCCGGCTACAGTGATTACCGGCTTTTTAGGATCGGGTAAAACCACCATGATCCGTAATTTGCTGGAAAATGCGAATGGCAAGCGCATTGCTCTGATCATTAATGAATTTGGCGATCTTGGCGTTGACGGCGGCATTTTAAAAGGTTGCGGCATTGAAAGCTGCACGGAAGACGATGTGATTGAACTGAACAATGGCTGCATTTGCTGCACCGTTGCTGATGATTTTATCCCGACCATGACCAAGCTTTTGGAACGTGCTGATCGTCCTGATCATATTGTGATTGAAACTTCCGGTCTGGCATTGCCGCAGCCGCTCGTTGCCGCATTCAACTGGCCGGAAATTAAAACGCAAGTGACCGTTGATGGCGTGGTGACTGTTATTGACGCGGCAGCTGTTGCCGAAGGCCGCTTTGCAGATGATCATGATAAGATTGATGCACAGCGTCAGGCTGATGAATCGCTTGACCATGAAAGCCCGCTGGAAGAACTGTTTGAAGACCAGATCCATGCTGCTGATCTGATCGTGCTGAATAAAGCCGATCTGCTTGATGAAGCTGCGCTTGAAACTGTGCGCAAAGATGTGTCGGAGCGCTCATCGCGCTCAACCAATATGGTGCCAGCAAGTTTTGGTAAAATCGGTGCGGACATTCTGCTTGGTCTTGGTGTCGGCTCGGAAGATGATATTGCCAACCGCAAATCACATCATGAAATGCATCACGAAAGCGGTGACGATCACACCCATAGCCATGACGAGTTTGAAAGCTTTGTCGTGGAAGCCGGTGATGTAAACGACCCGAAAGCATTTGCTGAAAATCTGAAGAAAATCATTGGTGAGCATGACATTTTGCGTCTGAAAGGTTTTGCCAATGTGCCGGGCAAGCCAATGCGTCTGGTTGTGCAGGCCGTCGGTTCGCGTATCGAGCATTATTTCGATCGTCCATGGGCAGACGGTGAAGCCCGCTCTACCAAGCTGGTGGTAATCGGCGTGCATGATATTGATGAAGCAGCGATTGCCAAATCCGTTCAGGAAGCAGCGTAATCCATGCATCTCCTGCTTGCCCAGAAAGGGACAATTGCCGACGGCAGCGAAGCCATCGATTTAGGTCAAAGCCCTGCCGATATTTTGTTTCTTTCTGCGGCTGATACAGAGCTTGCAAGTCTGGCTTCGGCGCATCGCTCAATAAGTGATGCGCCGACACTCCGGCTTGTGAATATGATGTCACTGTCACATCCGATGTCGGTGGACACTTATGTGGAACGCACAGCTCGTTTTGCAAAGCTGATTGTCGTGCGGGTGATTGGTGGTGAAAGCTACTGGCCATATGGCTTGGAAGCGCTGCATGCCTGCGCGGTTCATCACGGCATTATGCTGGCGGTTTTGCCGGGTGACGATAAGCCTGATGCAAGCCTGAAACGCTATTCGACGGTTAACCCGCATGATCTGGATACATTGTGGCACTATCTGATTGAAGGTGGCGCACAAAATGCGCGTGGTTTTCTGGAATGCTGTGCATCATTAATTGATGGCCGCGAACGGCCGGTGGAAGCCGCACCTTTATTAAAAGCCGGTCTTTGGTGGCCGGAAGATGGCATTGCCACGGTTGCGGAATTGCGTGAGCTCAGAGCTGATAAAGACGCGCCGGTGGTGGCGATTTGTTTTTATCGGGCACTTGTTCAAAGCGGCCAGACCAAGCCGATTGAAGCGCTGATTGAGGCGCTAAAGGCGCGTGGGCTGAACGTCTTGCCTGTCTATATCAGCAGTTTGAAAGATGCGGTTTCGGTGGCCGTTCTGGAACGCATTTTTGATGAAGACAGGCCGTCACTTGTTTTAAACGCGACTGGTTTTGCAGTTTCTGTTCCCGGATCGGAACGACAGCCGACAGTGTTGGAAAAAAATGGCGCGATGGTGCTGCAAGTGATCTTGTCCGGCTCCAGTTTAGAAATGTGGGAAGGTTCACCGCAGGGGCTTTCCTCGCGTGATCTTGCAATGAATGTTGCGCTGCCGGAAGTTGACGGGCGCGTATTGACCCGCGCCGTTTCATTTAAGTCAGCCAAAAATTATGATGCGGTGGTGCAAGCTAATATTGTCACCCATGAGCCGGTACAAGACCGCGTGAATTTCGTGGCGGATTTAGCCAAAGCATGGGTGCGGTTGAAAGAAAAACAAGCGCCTGAACGGCGCGTTGCATTAATCCTTGCCAATTATCCAAACAGGGACGGGCGGCTTGGCAATGGTGTCGGGCTTGATACACCGGCCGGTACGGTGGAAGTTTTACGCGCCATGCAGGCGCAAAATTATCCGGTGGCTGATTTGCCGGTCGATGGTGACCAGTTGATCGGTGATTTAATGGCTGGCCCCACCAATGCAGCACTTGACGGACGTGTGGTGCGCAATACGCTTTCTTTGAATCAATACAATGCCTTCTTTGCTAAACTTCCTAATCAGATTCAGGCAGAGGTGCTTGCTCGCTGGGGTGAGCCGCAAGCTGATCCGTTTTTTATGAACGAGCCTCAAAGTTTTGCTTTATCGCTGATGCAATATGGCGAAACGCTGGTGGGGATACAGCCTGCACGCGGTTATAATATCGATCCGAAAGAAAGCTATCACTCGCCGGATTTAGTGCCGCCGCATGGTTATCTGGCGTTTTACGCTTATCTGCGTGACGTGGCCAAAGTGGATGCGATTGCCCATATGGGCAAGCATGGCAATATGGAATGGTTGCCCGGTAAAGCATTGGCTTTGTCGGAAAATTGTTATCCGGAAGCTGTTTTTGGCGCGACGCCGCATCTTTATCCTTTTATCGTCAATGATCCGGGCGAAGGTACACAAGCCAAAAGACGCAGCAGTGCCGTTATCATCGACCATCTGACGCCGCCTTTAACGCGCGCTGAAAGCTATGGCCCCTTAAAAGATCTGGAAGCTTTGGTGGATGAATATTATGAGGCATCGGGGCTTGATCCGCGCCGTCTTATTCGTCTCAAAGGCCAGATTTTGGATTTGGTGCGCGATATTGGTCTTGATCAGGATGCCGGTATTCACGCCCATGATGATGAAGATCTGGCACTGCAAAAGCTTGATGCTTATTTGTGCGATCTCAAAGAAATGCAAATCCGTGACGGCTTGCATATTTTCGGCCTCGCACCGGAAGGGCGTTTGCTCACCGATCTGTTAGTTGCGCTTGCCCGTGTGCCGCGCGGCATTGCCGTGTCGCTTGGTGGCGCTATCGGTGATCAAAGCTTGCAGCGGGCAATCGCTAAAGATGCGCAATTGCTTGAGGGTTTTGATCCGCTGGATTGCGCGATGGCTGAGCCGTGGACGGGCAAAAAGCCTGCGCTTTTGCAGACTATCAGCAATGATCTCTGGCGCAATAATGGTGATACGGTTGAACGTATTGAGCTGTTTGCAGCGCAACTTGTTAGCGGCGAAGCAGATTGCCCAGTTGACTGGCCGGAAACGCAAGCGGTTCTGAGCGTTATAAATGATCATTTGCGCCAGCGTGTAGAAGCCTGCGGACAAGCCGAAATCAGCGGCTTTATGGCAGCGCTTGACGGACGCTTTGTCAATCCGGGGCCGTCGGGTGCGCCAACGCGTGGTCGCCCTGATGTGTTGCCAACGGGGCGCAACTTCTTTTCCGTGGATAGCCGTGCTGTGCCAACACCAGCCGCATGGGAGCTGGGAAGGAAATCGGCTGAACTCTTAATTACCCGCTACACACAGGATAATGGCGACTGGCCGCGCTCTTTCGGGCTGACCGCATGGGGCACATCTAATATGCGCACCGGTGGTGATGATATTGCGCAAGCCTTGGCTTTGATCGGCGTGAAACCAGTTTGGGACATGGCCTCACGCCGTGTCACCGGCTATGAAATTATCCCGATGGCAAAGCTTGGCCGTCCGCGTGTCGATGTGACATTGCGTATTTCCGGTTTCTTCCGCGATGCGTTTCCGGAGCAGATTGCACTTTTTGACAAAGCAATCCGTGCTGTCGGCAAGTTGGAAGAAAGCGAAGGCGATAATCCGGTTGCCGCGCGTATGCGTGAAGAAGCCAATGCTTTGATTGCAAAAGGCGAGAGCGAGCAAGAGGCGCTCAAAAAAGCCGGATATCGTATCTTTGGTTCGAAACCGGGGGCTTATGGTGCGGGCTTACAAGCCTTGATGGACGAAAACGGCTGGGAAGCGCGGGGCGATCTGGCTGAGGCCTGGCTTGTCTGGGGCGGCTATGCTTATGGTGCGGGTGAAGAAGGGGATGCGCAACGCGGCCTTTTAGAAACACGCCTCAAAGCAGTTGATGCGGTTGTGCAAAATCAGGACAATCGCGAGCATGACCTGCTTGATTCTGATGATTATTATCAGTTTGAAGGCGGCATGGCCGCGACAGTCGAGCATTTGTCCGGCAAGGCTCCTGATGTCTATCACAATGACCATTCCCGTCCTGAGCGTCCGGTCATCCGCACTTTGCAGGAAGAGCTTTCGCGTGTTGTGCGTGGTCGCGCGGTTAATCCGAAATGGATCGCCGGTGTGATGCGTCACGGCTATAAAGGTGCGGTCGAAATTGCAGCAACGGTTGATTATTTATTCGCTTTTGCTGCCACAACAGGAGCTGTCTCAAACCATCATTTTGAGGCAGTCTATCAAGCCTATATGGTTGATCCGAAAGTGCGCGATTTTATTGCGGATAAGAATCCGGCGGCATTACGGGAAATTGCGCAGAAACTAGAAGAGGCTATCAAACGACAGTTCTGGACACCGCGTTCGAATTCAGCGCGCTTTGAATTGGAAATGATGGCTCAGAATTTGATTCCGGAAGGCGAGGCAAATGACTGAAAAGACTGATAAAACGATCGGAATGAGTGAAGAAGAGCTGAACGCGCGTCACGCCGAGAAGATGAAAAAAATCAAAGCGGCACGTGATAAAATGCAAGCCACCAAAACCGATGAAAAAGGTTTGGTGATTGTTAATACCGGTAAAGGTAAAGGCAAATCCACTGCTGGTTTCGGTATGGTTTTCCGCGCACTTGGCCACGGCATGAAGATTGGTGTGGTGCAGTTTGTTAAAGGTTCATGGGATACCGGCGAGCGCTGGGTGCTGGAAAAATTCCCTGATCAAGTGACGATCTCGGCATTGGGCGAAGGCTTTACATGGGAAACGCAGGATCGCGCCCGTGATATCCAGATGGCTAAAGATGCATGGGAACAGGCAAAAGCCATGATCCTTGATGACAGCTATGATATGGTGCTTTGTGACGAGCTGAACATTGTGCTGCGCTATGATTATCTGCCAGTGAGCGAAGTGATCGACGTGCTGAAAGCCAAAGCACCGATGAAACATGTGATCATTACCGGACGTAATGCCAAGGATGAACTCATTGAAGTGGCTGATCTGGTTACCGAGATGGAAATGATCAAACATCCGTTCCGCTCTGGTGTGAAAGCACAAAAAGGCATTGAATTTTAAGACTGGATGCGTTCAAGCTTTGCGAAGTTTGAACGCATTTTATGATGGATATGATAATGGTTGATAGCTGGCAGTTTTGGGCGCTTTTATCGGCAGTTTTTGCGGCCCTCACGGCAATTTTTGCGAAAGTCGGTATTCAGGGCGTTAATTCCGATTTCGCTACGCTGATCCGCACTTTCGTCATTATTGGTGCGTTGAGTGTGTTTTTAAGTGTCTCGGGGCAGTGGCAATCACCCGCCGAGATTTCAGCCAAATCATGGGTGTTTCTGGTGCTGTCAGGTTTGGCGACAGGCGCTTCATGGCTGGCTTATTTCCGCGCGCTGCAAGTGGGCGACGCAGCCCGCGTCGCACCGGTTGATAAATTGTCGGTCGTGCTGGTTGCTATTTTTGCAGCGGTTTTTCTTGGTGAGCGCATGTCGATGATCAACTGGTTCGGCATTGTGCTGATCGGTTGTGGTGTGGTGCTGGTTGCTTTGCGGGTTTAAAAACCTAACCAGACACGCATCGGGTTATCCGCTTCCAGCATGAGGCGGATAGCCAGACCAAGGCTGACAATAATCAGCAATGGCTTGATAATTTTTGAACCCACCCGCATCGCCAGTGAAGCGCCGATTTGTGCTCCGGTAAATTGGGCAATGCCCATCAAAATCCCGTATTTCCAGTTGATTGTCACCACCAAGGAAAAGGCAACAAAGCTTCCTAAATTAGAGGCGCAATTGAGCAATTTTGTGTGCGCTGTTGCTTTCAAAATGCCGTAACCGGCCAGTGAGACAAAGGCGAGCATGAAGAGCGAGCCGGTACCGGGGCCAAAGACACCATCATAAAATCCAATCAGCGGCACGATAGTAATGCCGAATAAAAACGGTTTCATCCGGCTGGTGCGGTCGATATCGCTGATATTGGGCTTCAGCATAAAGTAAAGTGCGATCAGAATCAGCAAAACCGGCAAGGCACCGCGAATGATGGAGACCGGCAGGATTGTCGCCAGCAGCGCGCCGAACACTGAACCAATCAGCGACATAAGGGCTGCAGGCCAAAGGGACATAAGATCAATATGGCCTTTGCGCGTATAGGCAATGGTTGCCGATGTGGAGCCGAAAAGGCCTTGCAGCTTGTTGGTGCCGAGCGCTTCGACCGGTGGGATACCTGCCAGCAACAATGCCGGAATGGTAATCATGCCGCCACCGCCTGCAATAGAATCAATAATACCGGCAATGAATGCAGCGGCGATGAGAAGCAGGGTTAACTGGTCGAAAAATTCAAACATGATGCAAGCCGGAGAAAGAATGAAGTGGCAAGGCGGCGTTTAGTCCTGCATTGTCTTAGCGGTTTCGCTGCAATTAAAAAAGAACTTGTTTTCTGAATTAAGGCTTGCCAACACTCATGCCAGCAATGGCTTCAAAAGGGATCGTTACAATGGCTGAAAGCTTGTTTGACCGGATTTATGCATTTCTGTCGAAGAAAAGTGCAGTGCAGCGGGTGGCCGAAGATCCGGCAATGGCAGCAGAGCTTTTGTTGCTGATGCATGTGGTGTTTGCTGATGGTGATCAGCATCCGGCAGAAATTGCTGCTTTTAAAGAGATCGCTTTTACCAATTTTGGTATTTCCGCCGAAGAACTGCCGGAAGTGACCGACTATCTCAAAGACTATGCTTATGAGACCAATACACGACAGGCAGCAGCCATGCTTGCTGAAATGGCACCGGAACGCCGCGTGGCATTGTTGCGTGATTTGATGACGGTTGCTTGCTCGGATAATGAGTTTGATGAAGCGGAAGCAGCATTGATTAATCGTGTGGCGCAGGTTCTCAATGTCAGCCCGCAGGAGTTGCAGGAGGCAAATGCCGCTTCAAAATGCGATCGCTGCTGATGGTGATATTAGGCATCGGCTTCAGCAGTGCAGCAAAACCTGCTGAAGTAGTTGAGCTGGCGTATCATGTATCGGCAGATCATCAGATTGATGGTATCGCCACCATTGCATCGAAGCGGGGCAGTGCGGTGATCGCGGCGCTGGAAGCCGTTTTCAAGGTGCCGGTTTTCTTTTATGAAGCAAATGCGCTTGAAACTGTGACTGAACGGCTTAAAAATCCGTCAGATCAGTTGTTTAAGCGCATTGGCTGTCATGGTGTGGCGGAGCCTGCAGCTCTCATGGCGGCGGGAAAAAAAGCAGTTTTGATCGTTGAGAAAGTAAGCTTTGCCAAGGCAACATTTGCATTAGCGCAAACAAGATGAGTTGAAATTATGGTTGTTCATTTTATCGGCGCGGGGCCAGGTGCTGCGGATTTAATTACAGTGCGCGGCCAGCGGCTGATTGAGCAATGTCCGGTTTGTATTTATGCGGGCTCGCTGGTGCCGAAAGAACTGGTGGCTTGCGCACCAGAAAATGCGCTGTTGATTGATAGTTCTACGCTGACCTTGGATGAAATTATCGAGGCCATGCGCGAGGCACATGACAAAGGTTTGGATGTGGCGCGTGTCCACTCCGGTGATCCGTCGATTTATGGCGCAACGGCAGAGCAGATGCGGAGACTTGATGCGCTTGGCATTGCCTATGATGTGACGCCCGGTGTGCCGGCTTTTGCCGCAGCTGCTGCGGCTTTAAAACAAGAGCTGACAATTCCGGGTGTTAATCAGTCTATCATCTTGACCCGCACCTCAATGAAATCTTCCGCTATGCCGGAAGGTGAGACGCTTAGTAATCTTGGCCAATCCGGTGCGACATTGGTTATTCATTTGTCGATCCGCAATCTGGCAAAAATCGAAGATGAATTATTGCCGCTTTATGGTGCGGATTGTCCGGTGATTGTGGCTTATCGGGTTGGTTGGCCGGATGAGGAGTTCATCAAAGGCACGTTGGCTGATATTTGTGCCAAAACAGAAGAGCATGGTGTGAAGCGCACAGCGATGATTTTCATTGGCCGTGCTTTGGATGTCAAAAATTTTCGCAATTCAGCACTTTATGATGAAAGCCATCAGCATGTGCTGCGCAGCTCCGAAATGAAAAACGAATGAACAAAAGCCAATATCGCATCAGTGCTTTCAACGACATGATGCGCAACAGGTTTTGGTCTTTCAATTATCAGCACTTCAATGGATAAGTCACGCGCGGCATGGATTTTTTCGTAAGATGCGCTGCCACCTGAATTGCGGCAGACAAGATGGGTGATCTTGTATTGGCGCAACAGGTCATATTCCGCTTCATAATCGGCAGGCTTTGCCAGAATGATCTCGTGATGGCGTGGTAGTGCCACTTCGGCAGGATCAATCATCCGCATAATGAAATGCACATCATCGCGGTTTTGAAACGGCGCTATATGCTGGCGGCCAAGCCCTAAAAATGCGCGCGCACCGGCAGGTAGCAGGTGCGCTGCTTCTTCTTCATTTTGAATAACCTGCCACTTGTCGCCAGATTGCGGCTGCCAGCTGGCGCGTTCCAACCGGATGAGCGGGCAGCGGGTTTGATCCGCTGCTTGTTGTGCATTGGCTGAAATTTGTCTGGCGAAAGGGTGGGTGGCATCAATGATGAGCGCAATATTTTGTTGTGTTATATAGTCACTTAACCCTTCAACGCCGCCATAACCGCCACTGCGCACACTGCCGTCAACGGGTGAGGGGTTCGCCGTTCTGCCAGCCAGCGAAGTGGTGACGGGAAAACCTTGTGCATTTAAGATTTGTGCAAGCTGTGCGGCTTCTGTGGTGCCACCGAGTAAAAGGATGTTTTGATCAGAGACGGGCAAGGGTGGTGCCTTTGCGGTCTGTTACAATAATCTCGACCTCAACCGGTGCGCCGCGTAATGTTTTGAGGGCAGTTTCCTGTGCTTTTTTGGCGATGGCTTGCGGTAGTCCCAGATCAATCTTCTGAGTCATTTCAAGCACTTCAAGTGCAGTGTTCGCAGATAGAATCATCTCGCGCATCTCATCGGGTGCGCCCAGCGCTTTGGCTGTCTCCCACAAGAAACCCATATCAACTTGGCTGCGGGCAGAGTGGAGATCGAGCGCGCCTTGAGCAAGCTTGGTGAGTTTGGCAAAACCACCGGCAAGCGTTAATTTATCAACCGGATGATTGCGCAGATATTTTAACACGCCACCGGCAAAATCACCCATATCCAAAATGGCAAAATCCGGCAGGTTATAAATGTCTTGTGCTGCTGTTTCTGATGTGGAACCGGTAGCGGCAAGCACATGATTTTGTTTTTCCGCACGCGCCACATCAATGCCACGATGGATGGAGTGGATCCATGCTGAGCAGGAAAAAGGGTTGACTACGCCGGTGGTGCCTAAAATGGAAATGCCGCCGACAATACCGAGGCGCGGGTTCCATGTTTTTTGGGCAATTTCCTCGCCGTCCGGCACAGAAATCATAATCACCAGATCAGCAGGCAAACCATACTGAGCGCAGATTTCCTCGCAAATTTCGGTCATCATTTTGCGTGGTACAGGATTAATAGCCGCTTCACCCGGGGGAATCGGTAAGCCCGGACGGGTCACTGTGCCGACACCATCTCCGGCCTGAAAAAGAATGCCGGTGCCGGGAGGAGCCGGAAAAACCGTTGAGATGATGGTGGCGCCATGGGTGACATCGGGATCATCGCCAGCATCTTTAACAATACCGGCCATGGCATAGCCATCGCCCAAACTTTCCAGCACAAGCGGAAAGAAAGGCACTTCACCTTTGGGCAAAATAATGCCGACCGGATCAATGAATTCGCCGGTAATCAGGGCAGTGAGAGCTGATTTGGTAGCGGCTGTTGCACAAGCACCTGTTGTCCAGCCTTTGCGCAAAGCTGGTACATCTTGTTCTGGCTCGTGTTCATTGTCTGGTTCTGTCATGTCACTCATAAAGGTCTTATAATCGATTATCTGGCCGGACACAGAGAAAAATTATGCAAGTGTGATCAATTCACTATTCAATTTCGCTGATTATCCGATAACAGTGATATGAATGAAATTCTATGATGCATGAAGAAAACCGCATGAACAAGCAAACAAGGCAGGATCTGCTGCCGCAAATGGAAAAGGGTCAGGTGTGGCTGGTGGGAGCCGGACCCGGTGATCCTGGTCTTTTGACGCTGCATGCGGTGCGTGCGCTTGAGCAGGCGGATGTGATTGTCTACGATGCTTTGGTGGATGAAACCTGCCTGCAATTTGCCAATGAAAATGCGGTGCTTGAATATGCCGGAAAGCGCGGTGGTAAACCATCGCCAAAGCAACGCGATATTTCCTTGCGCCTTGTGGAGCTTGCCCGCCAGAACAAACGTGTTTTGCGCCTGAAAGGCGGCGATCCGTTTGTGTTTGGCCGCGGTGCTGAAGAGGCACTGACATTGGTGGAACATGGTATCAGGTTTCGCATTGTGCCGGGTGTGACGGCAGGTATTGGCGGCTTGGCTTATGCCGGTATTCCGGCAACGCACCGCACGATTAATCAAAGCGTTACATTTTTAACCGGACATGATGCCAATGGTGTGATGCCGGATAAAATGGATTGGCACAGTATTGCGCGCGGTTCGCCGGTGATCGTCATGTATATGGCGATGAAACATATTGGTGCAATTACCCGCCGGTTGATTGAAGCCGGACGTGCCGCCGATGAGGCGATGGCCTTTGTTTGCAATGCGTCGCTCCACAACCAGTTTGTGCTGGAAACCACCTTGGAAAAGGCAGAAAACGCAGTGCGTGAAGCAGGATTGCAGCCGCCCGCCATTGTGGTAGTGGGCGAGGTGGTTAAACTGCGTGAAAGCCTTGATTGGTTGGGCGCTGCCGGTGACCGTGTTTTAACGAGTGAAATACAGACGCGAGAAAATGAACAGGGAGAAATTGCATGAAGGGCTTTGTGATAGCCGCACCATGTTCGGGCTCTGGTAAAACAACCGTAACTTTAGGGCTTTTGCGTGTACTGAAAGATCGCGGCTTGCCATTGGCTCCGGCCAAGATCGGCCCTGATTATATTGATCCGGCTTTTCATGCCGCAGCCAGTGGCGCAAGATGTTTCAACCTTGATCCTTGGGGCATGCGCAGTGAGCTGATCAGCGCTTTGGCAGGCCGCATGACCGAAGGCGGCAAATTACTGATCGCTGAAGGTATGATGGGGCTTTATGACGGCGCAATTGACGGCACCGGTTCTGCCGCCGATTTGGCCGAACTGCTGGGTCTGCCGGTTATTCTCGTTGTGGATTGCGCCCGTCAGTCGCATTCAGTCGCGGCTTTGGTGCAAGGTTTTGCCAATTTCCGCCCCGACATTATGGTTGGCGGTGTGATTTTGAACCGTGTTGGCACATCACGGCATGAAAAAATGCTGCGCGAGGCTTTGAGCCCGTTGGGTATTCCGGTTGTTGGTGCAATTCCGCGCATTGATAGTCTGACTCTGCCGGAGCGTCATCTAGGCCTTGTACAGGCCAATGAACATGGCGATCTGGATGCGTTTATTGATAATGCGGCATCCGTGATGCGGGATCGTCTGGACTTTGTGCAGCTGGAACGCATTTGGAAAAGTGTGCGCCTGCATGGCACAATGGCCAACGTTTCGCGTCTGCCGCCATTGGGTCAACGCATTGCTGTGGCGCGTGATGATGCGTTTGCTTTTGCCTATACGCATCTGATTGATGGCTGGGTGCGTCGTGGTGCCGAAGTTACATTCTTTTCGCCATTGAAAGACGAAGCGCCGGCAAAGGATTGCGATGCGGTTTATTTGCCGGGTGGCTATCCGGAATTATTTGCTGAAGCTTTAAGTAATGCGTCACATTTCAGACAGGAAATGCATCGTTTGGCGGCAGAAAATGTGCCGATTTATGGTGAATGCGGCGGCTATATGATGCTGGGTGAAACACTGGAAGATGCAAGTGGCAAAAAGCATAAAATGCTTGGTCTCTTGCCGCTGGAAACCAGCTTTGCCAAGCCTCGCCTCAACTTAGGCTATCGTAAACTGCAACCATTGACCGGTGCGCCATGGCATACAGAGTTACGCGGCCATCAGTTCCATTATGCCAATATTGTGCGTGAAAGCGGTGCAGAGCCTTTGTTCCATGTCAGTGATGCGATTGATGAAGATTTAGGTACAGCCGGTTTGCGACTTGGTTCTGTTTCCGGTTCTTTGATGCATGTGATTGATCTGGTCGGAGATGATCAGTGACCACAGTGGCGACAAGCCGTGAGCCGGAAAAAGTGTTTCATGGCGGCGGCATTGATGCAGCAATCGCTCATTTTGGCGGTGAGTTTTCCGGTTGGCTTGATCTGTCAACCGGCATCAATCCGGAAAGCTTCGTGCTGCCGGAATTGCCGTTGAACCTATGGCATCGTTTGCCCGATGATTATGTGCTGCAAGCGGCTTTAAATGCAGCGCGCGGCTTTTATGGTGCTGACGGGCAAGCACCACTGGTGGCGGCTCCCGGTACACAGGCGCTTATCCAGATTATGCCGCTCTTGGCCGATACCGGCGATATGGCGATTTTAACGCCAACCTATCAGGAATATGCGGCAAGTTTTCAGCGTTCCGGTTGGAATGTCCATTCTTGTACCGCCATTGAAGATATTCCGGCACATGTTTCGGTTGTTGTGGTGGTTAATCCGAATAATCCGGATGGCCGTTATATTCCGGCAAAACAATTATTGAACCTTGCAGGTGAACTTGGCCGTCAGGGCGGTTTTTTGATTGTCGATGAGGCCTTTGCCGATGTGCATGAAGGGGCGTCATTGGTGCCGCATGCTATGCATGAGCCGTTGATTGTGCTGAAATCTTTCGGCAAGTTTTTTGGGCTTGCCGGTGTGCGTTTGGGCTTTGCATTTTCCAATCCGTCTATTGTGGAAAAGATTGCTGCGCGTTTGGGGCCTTGGGCTGTTTCAGGCCCTGCATTGGCAATTGCGCAGGCCGCGTTCAGCCATGACGGTTTGGAAAATTTCCGCCGTCGTATTGATGAGCGGCGCGAGGGTTTGTCGGCGGTTTTTGCGCGTCACAAGTTGGAAGAAATCGGCGGCACAGCTTTGTTCTCGCTGGTGCAAGCTGAAGAAGCCTATGCGCTATGGCAGCATTTGGCTGAGCAGCATATTTGGGTGCGCAAGTTTGATTATGCGCCCAATTGGTTGCGGGTGGGGCTTGCCAAAGACCAGTCTGATTTAAAACGTCTGGAAGATGCTCTTTCGACATTTAAAGCTTGAGGATTTGATTCAAGGTTTAAGGCTAAGCTTATGGAAATAAAGCTGATTATTTTATTTTTTGCGGTTTTCTTAGACCGTATAATCGGCGATCCGGCTTGGATGTGGGCGCGTGTTCCGCATCCTGTCATGCTGTTTGGTAAGCTGATCAGCTTTTTTGAAAAGCGCCTTAATCATAAGGGCATGTCACCTCAAAGTTTACGTCTGCGCGGCACATTTTCTTTTATTTTTCTGATGCTGCTGGTGGGCGCTCTGGCCTTTGGCGTACAGTTATTTTTGCGTGAAATTGGTCTTACAGGGGCTGTTGTCGAAGCCTTGATTGTCATGGTTTTTCTGGCGCAAAAAAGTCTGGCGGATCACGTGCAGGCCGTGGCAACAGGACTTCGTGAAGGTGGCTTGGCGCAAGGACGCTACGCGGTTTCAATGATTGTCGGGCGTGATCCGGAAGGCTTGGATGAAGGCGGAGTATCGCGTGCAGCCATTGAAAGTCTGGCGGAAAATGCCTCTGACGGCGTTGTCGCACCGGTCTTTTGGTATCTGGTCTTCGGCTTACCTGGTTTGCTGGTTTATAAGCTTGTGAATACAGCCGATTCCATGATCGGCCATATGAATGAACGCTATCTTTATTATGGTTGGTTTGCGGCCAGATTTGATGATCTGGTCAATCTTATCCCTGCACGGC
>JAEWHQ010000272.1 GCA_023387715.1 Pseudomonadota bacterium
AGGTAGACCAAGCAAAATAGCCTTGACGTTGCAAAGCGACTTGACTGTTTGCGCTCCGGACACTATAGAAACGCAACTTTCCCTTTAGGCCGCCTGTCCGATATCGCGCGCCAGCAGCAGTTTTAAGCTGTGATGTGCATTAGTTCGGGCATTCAGGTCGGGGCCTTGAGAAACAGAATTTTGAAGGTGAGACCAAAATGTCCCGCGCTTGTGAATTGACCGGTAAAGCGGTCCAATACGGCAACAACGTCAGCCACGCGAACAACAAGACGCGTCGCCGCTTTTTGCCAAACCTTTGCAATGTAACTCTGATGTCCGATGCTTTGGGCATGAGCTACCGTTTGCGTGTTTCCGCTCATGCTCTGCGTTCAGTAGAACATCGCGGTGGCCTGGATTCATTCCTTGCTAAATCAGACGACAAAGAGCTGTCACAGCGCGCACGTCTTCTGAAGCGCCAGATTGCTAAAAAGCAAGCTGAAGCTGTAAGCGCTTAATATTTAAGCCTTTTATGGCTAAATAATCGCGGGGTCGGCTTTGGTCGACCCTTTTTGCTGCCCTAAGATCTCTGATCTGCAACTGGTTCCATTACCCAGGATAAAAAATGTTCAATTTACGAACTTTCTATACCTCCGCTTTGATTCCCGCCGTTCTGGCGATGTGCGTCTCTGTTGCCGCCTCCAATATCCTCGTCCAATATCAGTTCAACTATTTCGGACTTGGCGATATTCTGACATGGGGCGCATTCACTTATCCGCTGGCTTTCCTCGTCAATGACCTCACAAACCGCCGCTTTGGCCCGCAGGCTGCACGCAAAGTTGTGCTGGCTGGTTTTGTCCTTGGTGTGATTATGTCGATCTGGCTGGCAACGCCGCGAATCGCCATCGCATCCGGCAGTGCATTTTTATTCGCCCAGTTGCTTGATATTAGTGTGTTTGACCGCCTGCGCCGTCTGTCATGGTGGAAAGCGCCATTTGCCGCGGCCATGTTTGGCTCTGTGCTGGATACGATCCTGTTCTTTGCCATTGCCTTTGCGGCGCAATTTGCGTGGATCGATCAGATGACAGGGCACACTGATTCTTCCCTGACCGAGATTGTACCGTTTCTGGGGCAACCAGTGGCGCTATGGATGTCATTGGCAATCGGTGACTTCCTCATCAAGGTTATCATGGGAACGTTGATGCTGGTGCCTTATGGCGCGATTTTGGCAATCTTCATGCCAGCCGTCTATGCACCGCAGAAAAACAAATAACGAACCAAGAAAAAGCCTCCGGAAACAGTTCAGTTTCCAGAGGCTTTTTTGTCTTCAATAAACGGTTTAGCGTTTAGAGCCGCGGCCGCGTGTTTGTTCATCAAACAAAGAGGCCAGCTGTTCAGTCATTGCGCCTGCCAGTTCTTCGGCATCCACAATCGTCACAGCCCGCTGATAGTAGCGCGTCACATCGTGGCCGATACCAATCGCAATCAGCTCCACCGGTGAGCGGGTTTCGATCTCTTCAATCACACCACGCAAATGGCGCTCGAGATAGTTGCCCGGATTAACCGATAGTGTTGAATCATCAACCGGCGCACCGTCAGAAATCACCATCAGGATTTTACGTTGTTCGGAACGTGCCAGCAAACGCTGATGTGCCCAAATAAGCGCTTCACCGTCGATATTCTCTTTCAGCAGCCCTTCCCTCATCATGAGGCCAAGATTGCGACGTGCGCGTCTCCACGGGGCGTCTGCGGCCTTATAAATGATATGACGAAGGTCATTGAGGCGACCAGGAGCAGCAGGCTTACCGCGCGCAAGCCATGCTTCACGCGATTGACCGCCCTTCCATGCCTTGGTGGTAAAGCCCAAAATCTCGACCTTAACGCCGCAACGCTCCAAAGTGCGTGCCAGAATATCGGCGCAGGTTGCTGCCACCGTAATCGGGCGACCACGCATCGAGCCGGAATTATCGATTACCAGTGTCACCACCGTATCGCGGAAATCCGTATCGCGTTCCCATTTATAAGAAAGCGGCTGGGTCGGGTCGATCACCACACGCATCAAACGTGCAGTATCAAGATAACCCTCTTCCAGATCGAAATCCCATGAACGGTTTTGCTGAGCCATCAAACGGCGCTGCAAACGGTTGGCAAGCCGCCCGACCACACCTTGCAAATTCGCAAGCTGCTTATCGAGGAAGCCACGCAAACGCTCAAGCTCCGCCTCATCGCACAGATCAGTGGCTTCCACCGTTTCATCAAACTCACGGGTGAAAACTTTATAATCAAGCTGCTGTGCCAGATTATCAAACGGCTGGCCGGGACGACGGGCTTCACCCGGCGTTTCGGCATCGATTTCCTCGCCGTCATCCAGATCATCCGAATTGGCATCAGCGGCTTCCATTTCGCCCTGTTCGCCTTCGTCACTGGAATCTTCCGATTCTTCGTTCTCAGTCTGATCAGAGCCTTCCTGCTCTTCAGCACCGCCGTCTTCATTCTCTTGCTCGTCCGGCGTATCGTCGCTCTGTTCCTCATTATTGTCGTCCTGAGGATTTTGCGACAGCTCTTCCGCCATCTCCATCGAAGCCAGCATGTTGCGCACAACGCGCGCAAAAGCATCCTGATCTTCAAGGCTTTCAGCCAGATGTTCGATATCTGCGCCGGCTTTTTCTTCAATCCAGTCGCGCCACAAATCCAGTACATTGCCGGCTTCTTGCGGCGCCTGACGACCGGTCAGCTTTTCACGGATCAACAAAGAGACAGCTTCTTCAAGCGGCGCCTCTTCTCTTTCCGTAACGGCTGTATAGTTAGCGCGAGAATATTTATCGGCCAGCATCGAGCTCAGATTATCGCCGACACCCACCATGGCACGCGCGCCAATAGCCTCGACACGTGCTTGTTCAACCGCGTCAAAAATAGCGCGCGCTTGTTTGCCTTCAGGTGCCAGAACCGCATGAATGCGCGGATTATGGCGTGCCTGACGCAGCGCCATGGAATCGCCCAAGCCACGCGTGATAGCAATATCATTCGCGGTTGGTCGCTTCGGCAGATCCGGCAATCTGGCGCGATTGCCGGTCAAAGCCGGACGATCATTACTAAAACCGACCTCGAACTCGTTGGAACCGGCAATAGCCCGCATACATGCGGTTACTGCCCGTTTGAACGGTTCCGAATCGATTGGCGTCTGCCGCTTTTGCCGCGAATTATCGCCTGCCCCAGCCATGATTTTTCACCGCCTTTAAGCAAGAGCGACGTTGACTGCCGACTCAGGCAATTCAGCACCAAATGCACGCTGATAGAACTCAGCAACAATCGCACGTTCCAGCTCATCACATTTGTTGAGGAATGTTACGCGGAAAGCAAAACCAACATCGTTGAAGATTGCAGCGTTTTCAGCCCATGTGATCACCGTACGCGGGCTCATCACAGTGGACAGATCGCCATTGATGAAGGCCTGACGGGTCATATCAGCAACGCGTACCATCTTGCCCACGATATCGCGGCCTTCTTCATTCTGGTAATGCTTGGCTTTGGCCAGAATGATCGCAACTTCGTTGTCATGCGGCAGATAGTTCAGCGTGGTCACGATTGACCAGCGATCCATCTGTGCCTGGTTGATCTGCTGTGTACCGTGATAAAGGCCGGTTGTATCGCCAAGACCTACAGTGTTGGCGGTTGCAAACAAACGGAAAGACGGATGCGGATTGATCACGCGGCTCTGGTCAAGCAGGGTCAAACGGCCAGAGGCTTCCAACACGCGCTGAATCACGAACATCACATCAGGGCGACCGGCATCATATTCGTCAAACACCAGCGCGACATTGCGCTGATAAGCCCAAGGCAGAATACCATCTTTAAATTCGGTAACCTGCATACCGTCTTTAACAACGATTGCATCTTTACCGACGAGATCGATACGGCTGACATGACTGTCGAGGTTCACACGGATACAAGGCCAGTTAAGACGGGCTGCAACCTGTTCGATATGGGTGGATTTACCCGTACCGTGATAACCCGACACCATAACGCGGCGGTTATAGGCAAAGCCTGCCAAAATCGCCAATGTGGTCTGTTTATCAAACAGATAATCAGGATCAATGTCCGGAACATTCGGATCACGCATAGAAAATGCAGGGACCTGCAAATCGCTATCAATTCCGAATACTTCACGCACCGAAACCGTTGTATCCGGCAAATTGGTGATATCCCGCTCAACCTTATTCATCATGCCTCCAAAGCGGCGGATAAGGAAACCAGCCGCTCATTCCTTTTGCTTTGCTCGCAAGCGATCCGTTTTTAGTGAGAACGGAATGCCCTGTTAATTACACTTAATCATACCGGGCATCTTGGCATGAGCTTGACTAAACGCTATGCGACAAAAAATGTCCGTCTATAGTTCACATTTTTGTAACGTCTGAACTGCCGCGGTTCAAGCTGAACTCGCAAGCGCATCAAACATTTATTTCACCGCTCGCTGCAAAAAAGCAATATTGCTCTTCTGTAAAGCGGTTATGCGATCAATATTGAAGCTTTTTACGAGCAAAAGCCCGATGACTTCAACAATTGATAGGCCTGGATAACGTCGCGGAAGCGATCCTCGGAAGCACGATCACCGCCATTGGCGTCCGGATGGTGCTGTTTGACCAGTTCCTTATATTTGGTTTTGATGTCATCGCTTGTGGCGCTGGCATCAAGCCCTAATGTACCAAGCGCTTTTGCTTCCAAAGCACGCGGTTTGCGCAATTGTGCGGCAGCGCGCGCATTATCCTTCTCATCCTTAAACAAATTAAAAGGATCGCGCATACGGTTATGATAAGCGGCCGACCCCGAACGCATTCGTGCCATATCAGGCGAGGTGCGGGAAGCACCGGATGAAGCGTTAGACGAGGTTGTCCAAGTAGGCCGGTTGCCGGTCAGGGCTTCTTTTTGCAGTCGTGCAGCTTCGCCGTCTGAAACGCCGGAGAAGTAGTTAAAGCTCTTATTATATTCCCTGACATGATCGATACAAAAATGAAAATACTCACCTTCACGATCACGTCCGACCGGCGCTTTATGCGTACCAGGCTTGAGGCACCCATCCCATCGGCAATCAGGCACCGACGACTTAGTCTCGGCCTTCTTCTTGCCACCAATACGAATGCTGTCGAAATATTTTGAATTGATTGTCATGATGTCAGATTATGCGGATAAAGAGTTTTCAAACAAGAATTGACTTTTTATCATGATGCAGCTTCATGATAAAGCGAGGACGAAACATCTGCTTCCTGTGCGGATTTGCCCCACATCAAGACGTGTCTACGTCACTTATATGGGAGTTAGTACCTATATGGGGAGAACTTGACCAAATGTCCATGAATAACAGCATACAAACCACTATTGAACAGAAACTTAATCAGGCTTTCTCTCCTGAACATCTCGAAGTGCGCAATGAAAGCCACCTTCAT
>JAEWHQ010000302.1 GCA_023387715.1 Pseudomonadota bacterium
GCATCTGACCAGATATTTGTCACCACTGAGGCCATGAAAATTGCCGGTCAGAATGATGAGCCGCTGATGGTGACCTATGCCACCGGCATGCTGACAGGCGAAGAAAATTTTGCCAATCCGCCACGCCAATATCGCCACCAGCCGCGCTCTTATTGCGAATGGGGCTCTTATACCAGCGTGCCGGAATTTGCCGGAGATAATGTGTAAGCCCGCGTTGTGGGTTGGGCGCGTGAACAGCCAAATTTCAATTTTGCCTGATAAAAGGAGGCACACATGATTGAGTTGAGTGACGTCGTTTATTGCCGGGTTGGCACTCAGGATCTCGAAAGTGCTGAGGCTTTTGCAACAACTATTCTGGGACTTGAAGTGGCAGAGCGCACCAAAGGTGCGATCCATTTCAAATCAGATAGTCGCGACCATACGCTGTGTTATTTCGAAGGTAATCCGGAAGATCATGTGACATCTTTCGAGCTGAAATCGTCTGCCGAATTACAAACAGCAGCGGCTACTTTGGATGCGCTCGGGCATAATGTGCAATATGGCACCCCCGCCGAATGCGAGATACGTCATGTGCGCGAATTTATTCGCTTTAATGACCCGACCGGCAATGTGATCGAGTTCATCGTCCGTCCCAGCATATCAGGGGTTGAATATCACGGCACCCGTGATGCCGGTATCACCGGTTTCAGCCATGTCGGTTTCTATTCCACCGATGTGGAGCGGGATGAAAAATTCTGGACAACGGTTTGTAATGCACGCGTTTCCGATCGTATCGGTGATGCACCATTGATGCGCATCGGTGCGATCCATCATACGATCGCACTATTTCCGGGCAATAAAGCGGGCATTCAGCACATCAATCATCAGGTGGAATCCACCCATGATATCCAGCGCTCCAGCAATTTGCTGCGCGATAAACAAGTACCGATTACCTTTGGTCCGGGGCGTCACCCGACATCTTCAGCACAGTTTCTCTATTTCCGTGGCCCCGATGGTATGACCTATGAATATTCCACCGGCGTGTGCGAAATTCATGATGAACCATTGTGGCGTGATCGTCAGTTTGCCTTTGAGCCGAAAGGTTTCTGCCTTTGGGGTGCAAGCCCTAAAATTGCAGCCTTCTCGGAAGGGGATGACTAAGCATGTCTGTGAATATCAATGAAGCCTCTGTGACGGTCAGAAAAGCCGCCCGTGCCTTGGGGCGCAGTGGCTTGGTGCATGCCTACGGGCATTGCTCCATGCGCCTTGATGCTGGCACTTTTCTGGTTTGTCCGGCTTCACCGCCTGGTTTGGTTGGTGTGGGCGAAGAGTGCACCGTGCTGCAAGTACATGAACCTTTGCCGGAAAATGTACTGGGCGAGGTGCGCCTGCATCAGCAAATTTACCAAAACCGTGCCGATGTAAACGGCGTGGTGCGCTTTATGAGCCCCAAAATGATGTCGCTGGCTGCGATGGGTTTGAGCCCTAAGCCACGTCATGGTTTTGGCTCTTATTTCGCGCCAAGCGTTCCGCTTTGGGATGATCCGCAGCTTATCCGTGATGATGAGCGGGCACAAAAAGTCATCCGTCTGATGGGCGAGGCCAAGGCTGTGCTGATGCGCGGCAATGGTGCCGTTGTTGCTGGACAATCGCTGGAAGAGGCGGTGGTGCTGGCTTGGTATCTGGAAGACAGCTGCCGCGTGGAACTCGATGTTCTGGCCAGCGGCATGGCGCAACATGCACCCGTTTTAAGCAATGAAGAAGCTGCACAACGTGCGACCAAAGCAGGTCGCATCTTTGAAAGAATGTGGCAGTTTTTAACGAATGATGATGAAGAGTGAACCGGACGATGACTTCAAATAAATCAACTGGCGCAGGCGCTGCCGGTACTGAAATTCTCAACTTTATCGGCGGCGAATATCGTAAAGGTGGCGGCCGCTTGTTTGAAAATTATTATCCGGCAACCGGTCAGGTGCATGCCCATGTGCATGAAGCAAGCCGTGAGGATGTTGATCTGGCAGTTGGTGCTGCCAAGCAGGCACTCAAAGGCCCTTGGGGACGTATGAGCGTTGCTGAACGTCTGTCGATTTTGCGCAAAGTGGCTGATGGTATTCAGGCGCGTTTTGATGAGTTCTTGCGTGCCGAAATCATGGATACCGGCAAACCGCGCTCTATCGCCAGCCATATCGACATTCCGCGCGGTGGTGCAAACTTCAACGTGTTTGCCGATCAGATTGCATCTTTAAGCACTGAAGCATTCCAGTCGGCAACGCCGGATGGTGCAGGCGCTATCAACTATGCCATTCGCGTTCCGCGTGGCGTGATTGCGGTCATCTGTCCGTGGAACCTGCCGCTTCTGTTGATGACATGGAAAGTGGCGCCAGCTATGGCTGCCGGCAACACGGTTGTGGTTAAGCCATCGGAAGAAACACCTGCAACAGCGGCTCTTTTGGGCGAGGTTATGAATGCTGCCGGTGTTCCGGCTGGTGTTTATAACGTCGTGCATGGTTTTGGCGCTGATTCCGCCGGTGAGTTTTTGACCTCGCATCCGGATGTTGACGGCATCACCTTTACCGGTGAAACCTCAACCGGTGAGGCAATCATGCGTGCGGCCTCCAATGGTGTACGTCCTGTTTCGCTTGAACTGGGTGGCAAAAATGCCGGTATCATTTTCAATGATGCTGATCTTGCCAAGGCGATTGAAGGCACAGGTCGTTCCTGCTTTGCTAATACCGGTCAGGTTTGCCTTGCAACCGAGCGTCTTTATGTTCAGCGCGGCATTTTTGAAGAATTCTGTGCCAAGCTGACTGCGCAGGCCAAATCCTACCGTTTTGGTGATCCGTTTAATCCGGAAGTGACCATGGGGCCGTTGGTCAGCGACATTCACCGCCAGAAAGTGCTGGGCTTTTATGAAAAAGCCAAAGCAGAAGGTGCAACCATTCTTTGTGGCGGCGGCACACCGGATGTGGCTGGTTTTGAAAATGGTTATTTTGTTGAGCCAACCCTTTGGACCGGCCTGCCACAGACATCGGAAATCGTTACCAATGAAATTTTTGGTCCTTGCGCGCATATTAGCGTGTTTGATGATGAAGAAGAAGTTGTCGGCCTTGCCAATAACAGCCCTTACGGTTTGGCAACCGCAGTCTGGACAGAAAACCTAAGCCGTGCGCACCGCGTTGCTTCACAGATTGATGTGGGCATTGCATGGGTAAACAGCTGGTTCCTGCGTGATCTGCGCACCCCGTTTGGTGGCTCGAAAAAGTCCGGTATCGGTCGTGAAGGCGGCAATCACTCATTCGAATTTTACACAGAGCTTCGCAACATCTGCATCAAGCTTTAATCGCATAATCAGGAAGTAGAATACTATGTTGAACGATCAGGAACGCTCGCTTGCCATTGAAGCTTTGCTGGAAGCCCATCGCAGCAAAAAGCCGTGCACACAATTATCAACCCAGTGGCCGCATATCACCATTGATGATGCTTATGCGATCTCCCATGCGGTTGCGCAAAAGCGCATGGCGGGCGGCGCACGCATTGTCGGCCATAAAATTGGCCTGACATCAAAAGCGATGCAGGCTTCTTCTCAGATTGATGAGCCGGATTACGGTCATATCTTTGATGATATGCTGCTCAATGATGGTGCTAAAGTCCGTCATGCTGATTTCTGTGTTCCGCGTGTTGAGCCGGAACTGACCTTTGTGCTGAAAGAGCCACTCAAAGGCCCGAATATCGGTCTGGTTGATGTGCTGCGCGCTACAGAATATGTCATTCCTTCCATCGAAATCATTGATGCGCGTGTGCAGAACCCACGTAAAATCTTTGATACTGTTGCCGATAATGGCGCAGCTGCTGGTCTGGTACTCGGTGGTCGTCCGGTGCGTCCTGAAGAGATTGATCTGCGTTGGGCAGGTGCCGTTTTCTATCGCAACTCCGAGATTGAAGAAACAGGTCTTGCTGCCGGCGTGCTTGGTCATCCGGCCATGGCGATTGCATGGCTTGCCAATAAGCTTGCGCCATTTGGCGTGACATTGGAGCCTGGTCACCTGCTGCTTTCCGGTTCGTTCACGCGTCCGGTCTGGGCTGATAAGGGCGATACACTGCATGCAGATTTTGGCCCACTCGGCAGCGTTGCCGTACAGTTTGTTTAATAGGTCTGATCATGGATGTGAAAACAAACCCGTTTAAGGTAGCCATGCGCTCACGCACCAAGCAAATTGGTGTGTGGAGCATGAGCGCCAGCCCTGTAGCGGTGGAAATTATTGGCAATAGCGGCTTTGATTGGGTCTGCCTTGATGCAGAACATTCACCGGTTGATATTTCCAATCTCGTGACACTCTTGCATGCAGGCTCTGCTGGCAAGGCGCATCCAGTGGTGCGCCCGGCATGGAATGATCCTGTGCTGCTCAAGCGCGTGCTGGATGTGGGGGCGCAGACGGTATTGGTGCCTTTTGTACAAAATGCAGAAGAAGCACGTCAGGCCGTTGCGGCTTGCCGCTATCCGCCCGAAGGTATCCGTGGTGTGTCGGGAAGCTCGCGTGCATCGGCTTATGGCCAGATGAACGGTTATCTGAAAAAAGCCAATGACGAGATCTGTGTACTGGTGCAGCTTGAAACCGGCTGCGCTTTGCAAAATCTGGAAGAGATTGCGCAGGTTGAAGGTGTGGATGGGGTCTTTATTGGCCCGTCAGATCTTGCCGCATCGCTTGGTCATTTGGGTAATCCCGGCCATCCGGATGTGCAGAATGCCATTCAGGAAGCCATCGAAAAGCTCAACAAGCTTGGCAAGGCCGGTGGTATTTTAACCACAGATATTGCGACGGCACGTAAATATCTCGAATGGGGCTTTACCTTCGTGGCTTCGGCGCTGGATATCCAGTTGCTGATGGGGGGCTTAAAAAATGCCCTGCATGAAGTGACAAAAGACTAAAATATAAAAACCGGCTTCTATAATCAGAAGCCGGTTTTTTAATATGCGGAATTTCTGCGCACTGAGAATTTGCAGGCGTCTAAATAAAAAAAGATATTCATCATCATATTATGAAAACCATCGACACTTCCGGATATTTGCCGAAGCTGGTTCAAATCTCATCGAAAGAGTTGTCTAATATTATAAACTAGCTTTCGGATATGATTGCTAATCTTGATGATTAAGGACTAACTTAAAGCTTGAAATAACTAACCCGCCGGTGATAATCGGCGGGTTGTTTTTCTATAATCATAATTTATTAAACACCAAAGCTACGACTTGTAGTAACTCACTGAAAGAGCTTTTTACTGCATAAGCATATATAAATATCAAAAATAGACCTAATATCCCAAGGATTACATTAATCATGATGCAAATAAATCTTGCATCATTTTTTACACGGATAGGGTGGTAATTTTCTTTCGATTTGTTTCTTTTGCGATAAATATATCGTGTATAAAAATGCTTATATGTTTTTGGCCAACCTAAGCCATACAGTTGCAATCCGCTTAATAAAGTTGAAATACCATAAAACAGCGCCAAACCACAAAACACACCATTAAGCAAAAACTTATACTTTAAATCGATGCTTAGCCCTTCAATTGAAATTAAATTACTATTGCTATCTGTAACCTTAAGAACAACTGATATTAACGCAAAAAATAAAGCTTTTTGAGCTTGTTTTTCAAACTCAATTAAGGTTGCAGCTGCAAGCGCTGCATTGTTTTTAATTCTATACATTAAACAAACCGCTACTTAGCTACCATCAACCTACAGGCTATATCTTCATTACCCCATCGGGTGGCAAATGTTTCATCAACTTCAAACCAGCTACCACTCATGCCTGCGCCGTGATTAGCCCCCATGCAAGAACAGTTGCATTCATGTCCTTGCGCTTCCATACATTTACGAGCGCATTTCTCTTGCTCCCTATATGGCTGCATCACATACAATTTTTTATATTTATGTAGCGCATTGTTCACAAAGCTATTGAACCATGTTTTTGGAAGTTCCCAATGCTTTTTTTCGATAATCCAAGCGGGCTCTGATTTTCCAATGGTATTTAACCAAGCGCGATTATTCTTATTGAAGGGAAGGCGCACGCGAAGCTTATCACCTTTTTTATTCGTTCTTATCACCACAGGGATTAGTGGTTGGTTCCATACTTCTTTAAGCCGATCCGCATCCATTTCGATTCCCCCACCAATAAGATGAGGTATTGTGCGTGATTGGGAAAATAACTCAATCAGTATAACGTCTCACATGCTCTCGTGTATCATCCACGAAACTGTAACACTTAGCATTTTCTAATAATAACTAAGTCGCTGATTTTATTGAGAAAAATGGATATGGCTGGGGCGCCTGGATTCGAACCAGGGAATGCCGGTACCAAAAACCGGTGCCTTACCGCTTGGCTACGCCCCAACAAAACGCAAATGAATTGCGATGCGGTTGGCGAACCTATAGCCGCTTAAAAACTGAAGTGCAATCCGGATATGTGGTTTTCCTGTAAGTTTTTTCAGGGAAAGTACAAAAAAGTGCAATTCTGTGGAGAGTTCAGGCCATTTCGCATTTTATTTATTATAAATCTCTGTATTTCAGTGATTTAAGGCATGTTGCTCAAGCATAAATGATGCGACTATAGGGCGAAAATAGGCCGAATTTGAATCGTATGCGGCTGATTATGAGCTTTGGGAGCAGATGGTGGAATCAGTAATGTCTCAAATAGTTATTGCCTTCATATCGGCAGTGCTGCTTTGTGCGGTTCTATTAGCGGCGCTGTATTATCTCCTGCCTCGTCATTTCTTGGCAGCTCAAAAGAATGCTCGTTCCAATCACACCATTCCGGCACGCCAGATTGGTGGTTTGGCTCTGGTGCCAACGATATTAATTCTGCTTGGCGTTTTTCATTCCTTTACCGGCTTACGTGGCAGCACACTGGTGTTATTGGAGGTAAGCGGCTGGCTTTTATGGCTGACGGGACTATTGGATGATCGTTATGACATCTCCGTGCGTTTACGCCTGAGTGTGCAGTTGCTGGGTGCTGTTCTTGGTGTTGCAGCCCTTGGTGATGATTTTCAGCTCTTTACTTTTTTGCCTTTTTGGCTTGAATTTTGTCTGCTTGTTTTTGTGATGCTCGTTTGGATCAATGTGACCAATTTCATGGATGGTCTTGATCTGATGACGGTGAGTGGTTTGGGAATTCCGGTTTTATGGATTGCTGTCTTTGCCAGCCTTGGTTTGGCTGGCATGAGTGCCGGTTATCTGGCAACATTAATTGCCGGTGCAATAATGGGGTTTGCGTTCTTTAACCGTCATCCGGCGAAGGTGTTTTTAGGCGATTCCGGTAGCCTGCCGCTTGGTATGTTAAGCTGCTTTGCACTTTTGTTGTTTGCGCAAGAAACATCCGTCTGGGTGGCGCTTCTTCTGCCGCTTTATTATGTGCTGGATGCTTCAACGACGATCATCCTTCGCTTGCGGGAAGGCGAGAATATCTTTGAAGCCCATTCCCGCCATGCCTACCAAAAGGCCAAGCGGGCAGGGCGCTCGGTATGGGCGATTATTGGTTGGGTAGCACTTTTGAATGTTGCTCTCGGGGCTGCTGTGCTTGTTTGGCTCCTAAAGCCCGAACTATGGGTGGAGCTTAGTGTTTGCTTTGCAGGGCTTGCAGTTACCAGTGCCTTGCTGTTGAAATTCAGAGCCAGTTAAAATTTAAAACAGAAACAAAAAATACATACGCTTAGAGACCTTTCTCTAAGCATATGCGTTTTATTACAATGCTCGATTGTTCAAGCTTATACTTCTTCAGATGAGGCTTCTTCTTTGAAGCCCGCACTATTCATCTTAGCAAAACACCAGACGATAAAGGCTATGGCAGCAACGCCCATTAAATAATACCAACCCATTTTATGTTCCCTTATGTTTTTAAGGTATGTTGGCAGTATTATTGGGAAAATGTCTAGTTAATAATTACGCCGTCCTTACAGTCATCATAAGGGATGATGCTGAACAGCACCTCACGCAGCGTTTCATGGTCATTGGATGCAAGCGCATTGTTCAAACGGTCAAGTGCTTCATAAATATCAATATTTGCTTTTTGACCACGAGGTGAGCGCATGATTTTTGGGTGGCGTGTGGTTTGTACAAGTTGAGGATCATAAAAAAGTTCCTCAAACATTTTTTCTCCCGGACGAATGCCGGTTACCTCAATGGCGATGTCCCCTTGCGGGTTTTTAGGATCTTTAATGGTGAGACCGGCAAGGAGAATCATATTCTCTGCCAATTCCCTAATGCGGATTGGTTCGCCCATTTCGAGCAGGATAGTGTCGCCGGTTTGTGCAACACCGCCCGATTGAATAATCAGTTCTGCGGCCTCTTTGATTGACATGAAATAACGGGTCATTTTTTCATGGGTCAAGGTGACAGGGCCACCTTTGGAAATTTGCTCGCGAAAGAGTGGTACGACGGAGCCGTTGGAACCCAACACATTGCCAAATCGCACCGAATAGAAAGAACTTTTCGGATTGGAGATCTGGGCGATTTCACCATATTGATAAATGATGAGCTCCGCCCAGCGCTTGGTTGCCCCCATGATATTGGTCGGACGAACCGCTTTATCGGACGAAATCAATACTAACCGTTCAACTTTGGCTGAAACCGCTGCCTGCGCAACATTGACGGTGCCGATGACATTATTGCGTACGCCAATGATCGGGTTTTTCTCGACCAATGGGACATGTTTATAGGCAGCGCAATGATAAACAATATTGACGCCATGATCGCGGATGGTTTTTTCCACTTCGGCACGATCCAGAACAGTGCCGAGTACCGGAATAATCTCGCAAATATTAAGTGCTTGCAGGTGGCGTTCGGCTTCGTAAAGCGCAAATTCGCTGACCTCGAAAAGAACGAGGCACTTTGGTGATAGATTGACGATCGCTCGGCACAATTCGCGACCAATTGAGCCGCCAGCACCCGTAACCATAACTGTTTTGCTTTGCACAACTTCCGATAAAAGTGTTTGATCCGGTGGTACGGGTGAGCGTCCCAAAAGATCGTCAATCTCAACATTGCGCAATGCGCTGATCAGATATTTACCCGCTGACAGATCAGCAATTGGGGGGAGAATTCGGGTTTTAACAGTTTGACGCCCCAGTACATTGGCATATTGACGGCGCTCAGTGGCACTGAGGTTTGGATCGGAGATGATAACCTGATCAATACCGTAATTTTCAATTAAAGATGGAATACGGTCAGGTGCATAAACACGTAAGCCGACAATATCCATACCTATGGTTGCTGGATTACTATCGATAAAACCATAAACTCTGGTCTGGCCGTGACTGCGTAAAGCCGTTGCTAATTGGCGTGCGGGGGCGCCACTGCCAACAATTAACGCCTTGGCAAAATCTTTATAGCTATTGGTTGTGCGTTGCAAAATCCATTTAGCGCTGAAACGGCTGGACGTAATCAGGACTGTGCTGATCAACCAATATAGTAATGGCACGGAACGTGGTGCGCCACGTCCGCCGCTCAATTCTGTTAAGAAAATAACTGTTACCCATAAAAGCGCAACGGCACTGGAGGCTTGAAAGATCGACCAAATTGCACGTTCAGGTAAGTAACGTATGATGGCGCGATAAAGACCATATTTGATGAAAACGGGTAAGGCGATAACTGGAACAAGAAAAATCAGAAAAAGTTGTGAGTGGTTAGGCTGAAAAAAGAAACTAAAACGTAAGGCAAATGCAAGATATGCGCTGAAAAGTAATAATATACAGTCAGTAGAAATCAGAACAAGTTGTTTTGTGCGGCGTGGTAATTTTGCTACTTTTTTACATAGGGCCGTAAAATTCGTGCTCAAACTCTTCCTCTTAAATATCAGACCTTACGTAAACGGTTCATAAATACTTGTAATAGAACATTCGTATGTACGAAAATATGGTCTATATACAAGTCCTTAATTAAAAATCCTGCACAATAAAAGCGACTCGATCCTAGGTAATCATTCATCTTATTTATTAAAATTTCGAGACAAAATTTATGTAAATTTTTAAAATTAGTTTTTTGTTTTAAATGTTGCTGCTTCGCTATCAAAAATTGCATGTAGCTCAAGTCAGGAGAATACGGTTTTGGTAAAAACCGAAGCAAACCGTTCGGCATAGTTTATTTTAAGCAATCACAGCACCGGTACGCAATGACAGCCACTGGTTTCCGTCAGAATAGGCGGGTTGCGCGCCGCCACTTGCATTGCTGACAAAAATGATTGCTCCCGCACCTTGCGCAGAGGCGGAGGGTAGGGTGCTGATTGTGGCACTTCCCGTGCGGATGGCACCATCAACATGCAGCCGCGTTGTGGGTGTCATTGCGCCGATCATGATATTGCCGCTTGTGCGGTCGATGCGCATGGCTTCACGCCACTGACCATTATCATCACCCACTTTGACAGAAAAATCTTTGCTACCGGCAAGTCCCATTTCAGCATGGCCTGTCCAGTTTGATTGGAATAATAAAGAAGCGGTGTCGGCTTCGTTATTCTTGTTGAGTTTTAACTGGTGGCCATTGCCAGCGTGGTTCAGCAATGTTGCAGCGGAAGATACGCTGAGGCGGTTGGTTTCATCTGCGCTTGCATGGATACCAAGCATTGCAACTGAGCTTAGATCAGCGCCTCCGCTAGTTTCCTGCCAGTCTGTGCCGTTAAAAATAAGTAGTTTGTTTTCATTTTTGACATAACAAAGCCAGCCCGCTAACGGCACAAAATATGACCAGCTGCCATCGGTAAATGCGGCAAGCTTATGCGTGTGCGCGCTCCAGTCGTCACCTGCATTATCTGGAATAATATAACGATCACCTTCTTGTGCTTCAGGATCGGGATGTGTGTAATCGCGTGCAATAACGGCAAGCTGCACAATGGCATCCAGCATCCGCAAAGCTTCATTATGGGTGACATGTTTTTGCGCTTGGCTCGGCAGAATATAAGGTAGCTTTAAGTGGTTTGTCTGTTCCATGCATCATGCTCCTTTATGCAATGAGGACTGCATCAAGTGTAAGTCAGCTTTGGAAACGGGGGATAAGATTTCTTGGCCAAGGGACGCTTTTATGATGGGTTTTGCTTTATGTTGATATATAACTCTTCTACAATATGAGGAACTGGTTAGGATTTTTGCCGGAAAGACATGAATAAGATGGCTTTGGTTTTTGATACTGATTTTACGCCGGACTATGGCGTGGTACATGAAGTGTCACCGAATATTTCCAGATTAACGGTCAATAATCCGAGTGCTTTTACCTTTCACGGCACCAATACCTATATTGTCGGTACTGATCATCTGGCAATTATTGATCCGGGCCCCGAAGATGATGCCCATTTCTACGCTATTTTGAAAGCGGTCAACGGACGTCCTGTCAGCCATATTCTTGTCAGCCATACACATCGTGATCATTCGCCTTTAGCCGCGCGTTTAAAGCAGGTATTGGGTGCAAAAACCGTTGCCGAAGGTGTGCACCGTCCGTCACGTGAATATCATCAGGGCGAGGTCAATATGCTTGACGCTGCCGCTGATACAGATTTTGTGCCGGATATTTTTCTAAAAGACGGTGAGACATTGCAGGGTGATGGCTGGGCGCTGACAGGTATTCATACACCTGGCCATGCTGCAAACCACATGGTGTTTGCACTGGAAAATACCGGCGTTTTATTTTCGGCAGATCATGTGATGGCATGGGCAACGTCGGTGGTGGCGCCTCCTGATGGCTCGATGAGCGATTATATGGCTTCGCTGGATGTGCTGCTTGAGCGGGATGATCAGCTCTATTTGCCGGGGCATGGCGGAACTGTAACCAATCCGGCAGCTTTTTTGCGCGGCCTTCGGATGCATCGCAAAATGCGCGAGCGGGCTATTCTTGAACGCGTGATCACGGGTGACAGAACCATCATGGAAATCGTGCGCGCGATTTACCGTGATATTGATCCGCGTTTACATGGTGCAGCAGCGCTTTCAGTGATGGCGCATATGGAAGATCTGGTTGGAAAAGGTCTAGTGCAAACAGAGGGTTATGCCAGCCTTGATGGTGTCTATTCGCCATCTTAACCGCAGTGATAAAATGTGATGATGTAAAAAGCTGTGTTTCGTGGAAAATACAGTGTCTTACCCACCACTTATAGGGTAAGCAGCCTGTTCGGGAGGCCTCACTTAGATTCTGCGGAGACGATAATATGGATCGTAGCCATTCTGGCGACGCATCAGACAGTCAATTAGACAAATCCGAAACGGCGACATTGGAAGCCGTTGAGCTTGAATTTGCTTTGGGCGCACAAGATGTTTTTACCGATGGATTTGATGTGGCTTTGTGTAAAGCCGCAGAGGTTGTCGGTGGCAAAGTATTATTCAATATGCCAGCGGTTGATACTGCAAATGCGCAGCGCATTGCAGCTATCGCTATTTTTGATGATTCATCAGATCAGGTTCTCTTCGTCACTTTGTTGAATGACGGAACCACGATGGCGCTCACGCCTCTGACGGGCGAAAACAAAGTCTTTGAAGGACTGGGGCGCAATTTTGCGGCCGTTATTCGTGGCCTTGATGCGCTGTAAGACGGTTTTAGTGTTTCGCACCCGATAAGACCGACCGGCTGCTTTCAACATCTTTCAAACGAACAAAGCGCATGCCGCGCTTTTTCAATTTTAAAATCCCGCTAGCCACACCTTCACCGGCATGGCGGGTTGGCTGATTTATATGGGCAATGATGACATCGCCGTCACGGGCGTTCAAAATTCTTTTTTCGGTCGAACCGGCTGAAAGCGAAGCGCCCATATCAGCATTCAAAGAATATCCGCCAATTTGAAAACCCATCTTTTCAATATGGGTTATTGCATCTTTGGAATAACGCGCAGTCGCATCGCGATACCATTGCGGCTGAGGGGCACCTGCTGCTTTGATAGCATCAGCACCGCCTTGTACTTCTTTGGTTACAGCCTCCAAAGAGCCCGCCGTTTTGATGCCATACATAGTCGGAATGGTGGTGATGGCAGGCACGTGCTGTGCCCCGTGATTTTCAATCTGGAAGAGATCAGGATGCGCCAGCATGATATCCATCGCAGGCTGATTATGTTGCAGCCAACGCGATGTGATGAAGAAAGTGGCAGGGATTTTTTCCTCAACCAGCATATTCAAAATGCGTAAATCTGTTTTGCCGGAACAAGCATCAAGGGTAAGTGCCACTTGCGCGCCTTGAGCACCGCCGGGTTTGATGAACAAGTGTGGCTCGGCCAAATTGTCAGCGATATTGTTTGCATATGCAGGTGCGCTTAGCAGGCTGGCCGCACTAAGATGGGTCAAAAACAATAAGCCGGCAAAAACAGGTTTGAACATCTTTGACC
>JAEWHQ010000334.1 GCA_023387715.1 Pseudomonadota bacterium
TTATTCCCCTGCCCGACAAACGCGGCAATAATGCTTTTTATGATTTTGAGCGCGGCGAGAGCGACAAGCGCGATATGATCAACACCGACTTTATGCAATTGGCAGAAGTTGATTTGCGCCTTTCCGCCCAAACAGCCAGCGCAGGCCCCCTCAGCATGAATAATGTGGCCGCCGCAGTGCAGGTGCGCAACGGACGGGCATTGTTTGATATTGGCGATGCCAAAGCCTTTAAAGGCAATGTTTCTGCTAGTGTGCAAATTCAACGTGACCTGCAAGGTACCAATGCTGAATTACGCTTTAACGGCAGCGATATCGACAGTACTGATTTTACCAAAGTGTTTGGGCTGAGCAGCGGCTTTATTTCTGCGCGTGGCAATATTGCTCTCATTATGAAAGCGCCGCTGACAAAATGGTCGAAACTGCCAACCAATGCCGATGGTGAAATCAGCATCAATTTCGGCAATGGTAAATTGCAGGGCTTCGACATTGACAATTTCATTAAAAATGCCAGTTCCGAGCGCTTTTTCGCGCTTGAGCGTAAAGAAAATACCGCGCTGAATTTCAAACGTCTGGACTTGCAAGCAGGACTTGCCGATGGCGTTGCGACCTTCAACACCGCCAAGCTTGAAACCGAAAGCGGCACCTTGGCATTGGCCGGTATTGTGCCGTTTCTTGACCGCTCCCTTGCCCTTTCCGGCACGCTCACTTTGCCGGTCAAAGAGGCCGAAAACCCGACCAATGCAGAAGGCACTGAAACAGAACAGGCGCCGGAAAAACCAGCGCCTGCCATTCATTTCTTTGTTGGTGGCTCGTGGGACCGACCGTTTATCTCACCCATGAACAAGCCTTAACTTGATCCCTTAACCGGCCTGATAAACCGCCCGCTCGTCACGCTGGCGCTGCACTTCGCGGCGCTTGTTGACGATTGACGCGATGATCACACCCGTCGTTACCAACGCAATAAGGATCGTGCAGATTGCATTGATTTCCGGTGTCACACCGAAACGCACCTGCGAATAAATCTTCATCGGCAAAGTGGTCGCACCCGGACCCGAAGTGAAGCTGGAAATAACCAGATCATCCAACGACAGGGTGAACGCCAATACCCAACCGGACAAAACCGCTGGCAAAATAAGTGGCAAGGTGATTTTCATAAATGTCACCACCGGTGTTGCACCCAAATCTTGCGCGGCCTCTTCCAGTGAACGGTCAAAGCTGATGAGACGCGACTGCACAACCACCGCCACAAAACACATTGAAAATGTGATATGCGCCAGCAGCAATGTCCAGAAACCACGATCAAGATTAATGGACACAAACAACAGCAGCATCGACAGACCGGTGATCACTTCCGGCATCACCAGCGGTGCATAGACCATGCCGGAAAACAGCATCCGCCCGCGAAACCGCGTGTAACGGGTGAGCGCCAATGCCGCCAATGTGCCAAGCACTGTCGCAATGGTTGCCGATAGCAACCCGACACGAATGGTAACCCATGCCGCATCCATCAAAGCGTGGTTGTTAAAAAGCGTCACATACCATTTGGTGGAAAAGCCCGACCAGACTGTCACCAATCGGGACTCGTTGAAGGAATAAACCACCAACAGCACAATCGGCAGATACAAAAACGCAAAGCCGAGGACGACAGAGACGATATTAAAACGTGACCATTTAGCGTTCATAATGTCAGCCCTTTTCCTGCATTCGCGCTTGTACCTTCTGGAAGATCATGATCGGTACTATCAGAATAAGCAGCAGAATGACCGCCACCGCCGATGCAACCGGCCAGTCGCGATTAGAGAAAAACTCGCTCCAGATGGTTTTACCAATCATCAGCGTTTGTGATCCGCCCAAAAGATCAGGAATAACAAACTCACCCATTGCCGGAATGAATACCAGAAAACAACCAGCCGCGACGCCGGACAGCGACAGCGGGAAGGTGATTTTCCAGAAAGCAGCCAGTGGCGGACAACCCAAATCCTGCGCGGCCTCAATCAGTGAATGATCCATTTTTTCCAATGCTGCATAAAGCGGCAGCACCATAAATGGCAGGTAAGAATAGACAATACCGATATAAATCGCGGTATCCGTGTTTAAAATGATCAAAGGCGTATCAATAATATTAGCCCAGATCAAAAACTGATTAAGCAGCCCTTCCGGCTTCAAAATCGCAATCCACGCATAAACGCGGATGAGAAATGATGTCCAGAATGGCAGGATCACCAGCATCAACAGCATAGGGCGATGTTTTAACGGCGCACGCGCAATGCCATAGGCCATCGGATAACCGATCAGCAATGTAAGCACCGTGGAAATGAACGCAATTTTCAGGCTCGACAGATAGGCTTTGTAATAAAGCGCATCTTCCATCAGCCAGAGGTAATTATCAAAAGAAAGCTGTTTCACCTTCGCCCAGATTTCAGCGAAACTATCGGTGAAATTAAAGGCAGGCGCATAGGCCGGAATGGCCATCGCCACCTGTGAAAGCGATATTTTGAAGACAATAAAAAACGGGATCAGAAACAGCACCAGCAGCCATAAATATGGCACGGCAATAACAAGACGACTGGTGAGACCTGTGATCAGTTTTTGCATGAGATCAGCCTCCTCAGGCGGTCAGCACCAGACCGGCATCGGCGTCGAAAGAAACCCAGACACGGTCATCAAAGGCAAACGGATCATCGGTTTTGCGCACGGCATTCATGCTGGATGCTTTAATGGTAAAACCATTATCAAGCCGTACATGGAAAACCGTCATATCGCCGAAATAACCGATATCCCACAATTCGCCTTCCACCGCATTAATGGAGCCATCTTGCGGCTTTTCACGCTCAAGACGGGTTTTCTCGGGGCGCACCGCATACCAGACCTTTTGCCCTGCACTCAGATTTTCGCGCGTTTCAGTCGAGATTGTCAGCCCCAGTTTTTCAGCATGGATTTCCGCCATTCCATTGGCAGATTTTACCACTTCACCTTCAATCAGGTTCACATTACCAATAAAGTCGGCAATGAATTTCGACTTCGGTGCTTCATAAACCTCTGCCGGTGTTGCCACCTGCATGATCTGGCCGGCATCCATAATCGCAATACGGTCAGCCATCGTCATGGCTTCTTCCTGATCATGGGTGACGATGATGAAGGTGAGCCCGAGCTTATATTGCAAATCCATCAGTTCAAACTGAGTTTCCTCGCGCAGTTTTTTATCCAATGCACCCAATGGCTCATCCAAGAGCAGCACTTTCGGGCGCTTTGCCACAGCACGCGCCAAAGCCACACGCTGACGCTGACCGCCCGACAGCTGATGCGGTTTGCGCTTGGCAAATTTTTCCAGCTTCACCAATTTCAGCATTTCGGCCACGCGATCATCCATTTCGGATTTCGCCATGCCGTCCTGTTTCAGACCAAAAGCAATATTGGCCTCAACGCTCATATGCGGAAACAAAGCATAGGACTGAAACATCATATTGACGGGACGCTTATAAGGCGGGATGCCGGTTAAATCCTGACCATCCAGCTTGATACGACCGGAAGTCGGCTCTTCAAAACCGGCCAGCATCCGCAGCAAAGTTGATTTACCCGAACCGGAAGCGCCCAGAAGAGCAAAAAACTCACGGTGAAAAATATTCAGCGACAGATCATCCACCACCGTGGTATCTGCAAATTTCTTCGTCACATTTTCAAACGAAATAAACGGCTTTGCAGCCGGATCACTCCATGGCGCAAATTTACGGCGAAAGCTGCCAAAAGATTCCATATTCTTCACCATATATCCGGTTCAACGGTCTTTTAAATTTCATACTGCCACCGGCCTGCCCAATGGCTGCAATCATCCGTTAAAGTGCTGATATTTAAAATAAATGTGACAGTTTCAAACTGGACACAGGATTTAAAAAACCGCCCCGTTTTTGACGGGGCGATTTCTGTTTGATTTTGTTACTGGCCGGTGACGATTTTTGTCCAGGCGCGTGTCACAAAACGCTGCGTTTTTGCGTCATATGGCGTTGGCACAAACAGCTTTTTCATCACATCTTCATTTGGGTAAACTTCCGGATCCTCCAAAAGTTCCTTACTCAAGAACTCTTCAGAAGCTTTGTTACCATTAGCATAGAAAACATAATCCGATGCTTTGGCGATAACTTCCGGACGCATCATGTAATCCATGAAAGCAAAAGCTTCATCGACATGTTTGGCATCGGCGGGAATAGCCATCTGGTCAAACCAGATCAAAGCACCTTCTTTAGGGATCGAATAGCCGATTTCCACGCCCTGACCTGCCTCTTCTGCACGGTCACGCGCCTGAAACACATCACCGGAATAACCGACAGCCATGCAGATATCGCCATTGGCGAGCGCATTGATATATTCAGACGAATGGAATTTGCGGATATTCGGGCGGATGCTCAAATAGAGATCCTGTGCCTTTTCCAGATCAGCCTGATTAGGTGAATTTGGATCAAGACCCAGATAGTTCAGAGCCGGACGCAGCATTTCACTGGCGGAATCCAGCAAATAAATACCGCAATCTTTGAACTTCGCCGATTTTTCCGGATCAAACAGCACATCCCACGAGTCGATCGTATCGGTGCCTAAAATCTCTTTGACTTTGGCCTTATTATAACCAATGCCGGTGGTGCCCCACATATAGTTGACCGAATATTCATTGCCCGGATCGTAAACCGATGCGCGCTCCGAAATATCGTCCCACATATTCTTCAGGTTAGGCAGTTTTTCCTTGTCCAGTTTCAGGAAAACACCGGCTGGAATCTGACGCCCCAAAAACTCACCTGACGGCACAACCAGATCATAACCGCTACCACCGGCCAGCAGTTTTGTTTCCAGAATTTCATTGGAATCGTAAACGTCGTAAACGACTTTGATACCCGTTTCCTTGGTGAAATCTCTCAGGATTGAATCGTCAATATAATCCGACCAATTGTAGATATTGACGACTTTTTCCTGCGCCATTGCCGGCAGAGCAGCTGCCATTACAAGCCCGGATAACGCACCAACTGTCAGAAGAAAAGGCTTCAGTCTCATAAGGCACTCCAGTCTGCATATTGTTAAATTATGCAGGTTAAAGACAACGAGATTATTTCTCTCGTCTACCTTTTTAGATAACTTAACTTTCGTCAACAGTAAGCTTTCGCACAAAGGGCAAAATCCATCCTTTCCGCGTAAGAAATTGGGGACAGTAAAGCAAAATAATCTGCCAACTGATATTTTTGCCGCATTAATATCCGGTGCAGCGTTTTTTATGCGCCTATTGGAAGTCGAAAGCCGACAATCCGGAGACAGATTCATCCAATGCCAACGGCCTTGTCAAAGGCGGCTCAGCCCGCGCCAGACAGCCCTGACGCTCGCATAAACGGCATGCTGTTCCGACCGGCAAAACCCTGCCTGATGGCACCCCGCGCTGATAAATCACGCCCTCCCCTTCAGGCATTGAAATACCAAGCAAAACTGCGGTGCGGCGCGGCCTTTCATCAAAGCCCGCCTGCATGCCTTCAACCGTGCGGCTGATGGTCAGATAGCGGCTTTGATCAGGCATTTCTGCCATCTCTGTCAGCACCTGACCGGAATTGGCAAAACTGGCATAAAGCGCCAGCTTCGGGCACTGCCCGCCAAAACCGGAATGCGGAAAACCTTGCGCCCCGATCCGCCTGAAAATATTGCCTGCATGGTCAATTTCCATCAGGAAAAACGGCACGGCCGATGCGCCTGTTTTTTGCAAATTAACCAGCCGGTTGGCAGCTTGCTGAAACGATACTTTAAAACGGGCGGCCAGCACATCAATATCATAGTGAAGCCGCTGGGCAGTCTCACGAAAATTACGATAAGGCATCATCAGCGCACGTGCCGCATAGCGGGCAAGTTCCTGCATCATAATGCGCCGCGCTTCACGCGAGGATAGTTTTAAAGCTTCCGCCTCCGCAGTGATTGCCACCTGCATGCGCAACATCACCGCCTCACAGGCAATCTCCTGCAACTGATCCGTGAGCGGCAGACGCTCAGAAATAAACAAGCGTTGTGAATGACGATCATAACGACGACGCCAATCCGGCATGGTTGCAACGGGTAGCGTGCGCACCGTAATGCCGTGCTCCGTCCGCAGCCAGTTTTTTAAACCAGTTTGCAAATCGTCACCTGCATTCAATAATTTCAAAAAGGCATCCGCCTCTTCTTCCAGCGAAGCATAATAATAAGGATGGCGCGCCAGCACATCCTGCACTTCATCAAACGGCAAGCGTGTCGCGGTCAAAGATGTGGGGCGACCATCTTTTGCCAGCATATCCGACAAGTCCGACAAGCGCTGGCGCTGTTCTTTATAGGCGCGGTAAAGTTTAATCACACCAAGCGCTGCATTGGGCGCAGCTTCTCCAATTTCAATCAGCTCCTGATCACCGGGCAATTCACCGCTCAGCAAAGGATCAGAGAACACTTCCTTTAATGCCGAAACCGTACTGCCGCTTTCGCCCTGCAACTGGTTGATGTCGAGCTGATAGACCGATGTTAATTTAAGCAAAAGCTGCACGGTCAAAGGGCGCTGATTGCGCTCAATCAGATTGAGATATGAGGGCGAAATGCCAAGCGCTTCCGCCATTGCGGTTTGCGTCAGTTCACGCTCGTTGCGGATGCGCCGGATACGTGGCCCGGCAAAAATCTTACGCTCGCTCATCAGCTCCCCCTTTGAGTTACGCACGAGATTGACATGTTTTTACAAGATTGTGAAACGAAAAAATTATGACAATTTTTACAAATTTACAGCGCCACCCAGTCAAAACTTTGACAGAGTTACTTCAATTATCTGGCTGAAATCGTGATTTTTCTAGCTGTTCAAAGCGCCGTTCTGTAAAAAAAGTAACAGATAGGCAAGCAATATTTCTTTTGCCTTTGACAAAGTTCATTCGTGTGAGGAGACAAGAAATGACTGATTTTTACAACCTGATCCCATCCGCTCCAAAGGGTCGTTTTGACGGCATCAAACGTGCGCATAGCGCCGAAGACGTCAAGCGCCTGCGCGGTTCTGTAGAAATCAAATATTCGCTGGCGGAAAACGGTGCCAACCGTCTTTGGAAACTCATTCACGAAGAAAACTTTGTTAACGCACTGGGCGCACTTTCCGGCAATCAGGCCATGCAGATGGTTCGTGCAGGTTTGCAGGCAATTTACCTCTCCGGCTGGCAGGTTGCTGCCGATGCCAACACGGCTTCTGCCATGTATCCGGATCAGTCACTTTATCCGGCCAATGCAGCACCGGAACTGGCCAAGCGCATCAACAAAACCTTGCAGCGCGCCGATCAGATTGAAACTGCAGAAGGCAAAGGTCTTTCTGTTGACACATGGTTTGCGCCGATTGTCGCCGATGCAGAAGCCGGTTTTGGTGGCCCGCTCAATGCGTTTGAAATCATGAAAGCCTTTATTGAGGCAGGCGCTGCCGGTGTGCACTTTGAAGACCAGCTGGCATCGGAGAAAAAATGCGGCCATTTGGGCGGCAAGGTTCTTATTCCAACCGCCGCCCATATCCGCAACCTCAATGCGGCACGTCTTGCAGCCGATGTGATGGGCACACCAACTCTGGTGATTGCACGTACCGACGCGGAAGCTGCCAAGCTTTTGACCTCGGATATTGACGAACGCGACCAGCCATTTGTCGATTATGACAAGGGCCGCACCGTGGAAGGTTTCTATCATGTCAAAAATGGTCTGGAGCCATGTATTGCCCGCGCTGTCGCTTATGCTCCGCATTGCGATCTGATCTGGTGCGAAACATCAAAGCCTGATCTGGAGCAGGCACGCAAATTTGCTGAAGGTGTTCATAAGGCGCATCCAGGCAAGCTTTTAGCCTATAACTGCTCACCATCCTTCAACTGGAAAGCCAATCTGGACGATGCGACAATCGCTAAATTCCAGCGTGAACTGGGTGCGATGGGTTATAAATTCCAGTTCATCACGCTCGCCGGTTTCCACCAGCTCAATTACGGCATGTTTGAACTGGCCAAAGGCTACAAAGAGCGCCAGATGGCCGCTTACTCCGAATTGCAGGAAGCTGAATTTGCAGCCGAAGCACGCGGTTACAC
>JAEWHQ010000036.1 GCA_023387715.1 Pseudomonadota bacterium
ATGAAGGCCCGACCTGGTCACCAAATGGTCGTGTGCTGATGTTCTTCCGTCAGCCACGCGGTGCAGGTGCTAAGCTTTACACGGTTGACGTGACTGGCCGTAACGAACGCCAGATCCAGACCCCGAATGGCGGTTCCGATCCGGCATGGTCGCCACTGCTCGAATAGTTGCTGTTTGAGTGCAAAGAATTGAAACGGGGTTTGTTTAATTTTAAGCAAGCCCCGTTTTTGAAAAGCCGGAAGTGTAGGCCAAAGCAGATCACTTTCATCAAATGCAGCAGACGCATGCGTTTGAGGCTTATCTGCAACGCTTGCTAAAATGCGACCATTATTGAATAATGAAGGCCGCATTTGCTTTAAACAGGCCGTTTTTCTGCCTTAATTACCCTTCATGTGCAGAGCGAAGCGCGACTGGATAAAGTAGTCGTAATAAAATGTTAACCTTACTTTTTCAGCATAATTTAACCTCAATATGATTATTGGGAACAAACGCTGAAACATTAACTTTAAGGAGCTTCGGCCCATGCGCCGTTTCCAGTCGATAGCCCGTAGCCCGCTTATTATGGCTCTTTTCATGACACTGGCAGTTGCCGGTTGTGCATCAAAGAAAAACCTTCCTAACAATGCCGGTGACCTTGGTCTTGGCGGATCAGCCACCCCTGGTTCCCAGCAGGACTTCACCGTGAATGTTGGCGACCGCATTTTCTATGATCTGGATTCGTCCGTCATTCGCGCCGATGCACAGCAGACCCTGACCAAACAGGCACAGTGGCTTGCTCGTTACCCGCAATATTCGATCACCGTTGAAGGTCACTCGGATGAACGCGGTACCCGCGAATATAACTTGGCGCTGGGTCAGCGTCGTGCAGCAGCTGCACGCGACTTCCTCGCTTCCCGCGGCGTAGCAACCAACCGTATGCGCACCATCTCCTATGGTAAAGAACGTCCGGTTGCAGCTTGTGACGATATCTCTTGCTGGTCACAGAACCGCCGTGCGGTTACTGTCCTGAACCAGTAATTTAAACGGGCAGCTGCAAAAGCAGCTGGTTGTATGAGAATATGAGTGATAAAAAAGCGGCTCTTGAGCCGCTTTTTTTATTTTTACATGATTAAGTTGACGGTTAACAAACTTTAGCCGAATTCAGCACTCTCATGATAAGAGATGAAATATCGCGGTCATGAGCCGTTAATGATCATGATTGACGGGAATGAGAAACAATCACTCCATTGCATGAGGCAAGCAGGGAATGAAAACTTTGACGAAACATATGACCATCACGGTGGCAATGCTGTCGCTCTTGGCCAGCAGCCCGGTTTTTGCCGCAGGTGCAGGCATGAGAGCAGAACCAGCTCGCGGCGGTCTGGTGCAATTGGCGCAGGCCGCTGATCCGCGCGTCAGCCAATTGCAGGAACAGGTTCGTGATCTTTCCGGCAAGCTGGAAGAACTGAACTTCCAGATTCTGCAAATGCAGGAACAAATGCGCAAGCAGCAGGAAGATAACGAATATCGTTTTCAGGAGCTGGAAAAGAACAAACAGACTGATGCCGGTAGTACATCCGGCAGCAAAGCAGCCTCTGTTGCTTCTTCTTCACAACAAGAAATGGCGGCGGCATCGGAAGATGCCGCGTCAACCTCCGGTCAGTCCGCTGATGAAAATAGCGCCGATTCCGTGGCTATTGGTTCCGATGCCGATCATTCTCAGCAAGGTAGCGGCATGCCGCCACGTCAGCTGGGTTCAATCCGCATGGATGCCAATGGCAATGTAATCGGCGAGACAATGGATGTGGAACCAGAAGCTGTGCCGGAAGAAGCATCACGCTATGGTAATGAAACGGCTTCTATCGCTTTGCCGGATACCGATAATCCAAATACGCTTTATGAAGCAGCATATCAGTATATTTTGTCAGGCGATTATAAAGCGGCCGAGGCAGGCTTTCGTGCCCATATTGACCGCTATCCGGCTGATCCGATGACGGCTGATGCCCGTTACTGGCTGGGTGAAGCCTTGTTTGGCCAAAAGCGTTTATCGGAAGCAGCAAGCGTTTTCATTGATACGCAGCGCGATTATCCCGATTCGAAGCGTGGCGCAGAAAATATGCTGAAACTCGGCATTACCTTGCAAGCGATGGGCAATCATGAAGTGGCTTGCGCTACATTTGCGCAAATTGGCTCACGTTACCCAAATTCCACTCCGGCAGTGATGGCCAGTATAGATAAGGCGAAAGCGGCAAGCGGCTGTTAGAGTGCGCTGGCATGGCAGAACTGGACGCAGTTTGCGCTGAACTGAAATTAGACAATGAGCAAGCAATCGTTGCGGCCGTTTCCGGTGGCAGCGATTCCATTGCTCTTCTTATTTTGCTGCAAGATTATTTAAACGGGCTGGCAACAAGACAGACCGTGCCGCAATTGGTGGCAGTTACTGTTGATCATGATTTACGAACAGAATCAGCCGCTGAGGCGCAGGCTGTCGCGCAATTTTGTGCGCAAAGAAACATCAGTCACATTATCAAAGTCTGGAGCGCTGAGAAACCCAGTACCGGGATTTCCGCTGCTGCACGCGCGATGCGTTATCATTTGTTGATGGAAGCGGCTCGTGAAGCCGGTGCATCGATGATTTTTACCGGTCATAGTCAGGATGATCAGGTGGAAACCTATATCATGCGGCAGTCGCGGCAGAAAAATGCTTCCGGTGATGGCGCAAATGATTTGCGCGGCTTGGCAGGAATGGCGGTTTTTACTGTGCTGGCAAAAGAGTTTTTGCTGGTGCGGCCTTTGTTGAAAATGCGCCGCGAAGCTTTGCGCGATGGATTACGCGTCAAAAATATTCAATGGATTGATGATCCGACCAATTTAGACACGCATTATGAGCGCCCGCGCATCCGGCAGACCCGCAAGGAAGAAGAGCATCAGAGCTATTTAACTTTGATTGATCAGGCAGCCGCAGAACGCACAGAGATTAATCAGCAAGTGGTCGATTATTGGGATGCGAATGCACAACTTGCTGAGCTTGTTGCGCCCGATATTGTTTTGCTCGATAGAGCCTTACTCGCAGCAATGCCGCCAGAAGCTGCCTCTCTCTTCATTGGTTTTGTGCTGGCACATATTGGCGGTAAAAACCATCTTCTGCGCTTTGAAGATCGTGATTTTATTTGTCAGACATTAAGCGCATCGCAGCCAAAACAAAAGCGAATGAATTATGCAGGTTGCGTGATTGAAGCAGGTGTTAAACATCATCGTATTTGGCGGGAGCAACGCAATTTGCCCGTTATAAGCGTGGCACCAAAGAGCAAAATCTTATGGGATCAGCGTTATTACATTCACAATAACAGCGATGAAGCGATAGAAGTCAGACCCGTTACGCGTGAAGATTTTCATGATTTTTGCATGAAGCATGATCTGAAGCGTCAGTCGTTTTTTCAGCCTGCCGTTTTTTCTTGCGCCGGCATTTATAAAAAGAATCAGTTGTGCGGCTTACCTGCCTTGGGGCTGCAATGCGTTAAAATGAACGATATTTCCGTCTCGAAACACAATGCATTGCTGGATAATGTGTTGACGGGGCATGATTTTATACTGGCTTCGCGTTTTTATCAGCACTTCGGCGGCGGTGAATTTAACCCTGTCGCAAATATTTGCAGAAAGTTTCATAAGAATCGACTTTGATCGCGCAGATTGCCTTGGCAATGCCGTTCTTCGACCCTATGTTACTGTTTGAATATTGTTCCGGATTGCAGGAACGTCGAGGTTATCGATTGGACCCGTTATGAACCCGAATTATCGCAACTTCGCCCTCTGGGCGATCATTGCTCTACTTTTAATCGCTCTGTTCAACCTGTTTCAGAGCCCCGGTCAGCGCACGGCATCGCGTGAAATTCCCTATTCACAGTTTATAGATGATGTGTCTAACGGGCGCGTTAAATCTGTAACGATCACCGGTCAGCGCGTTTCAGGCTCTTACGGCGATAATGGTTCGACATTCCAGACCTATTCACCGGGGGATACCGGTCTTGTATCGCGTCTGGAAGAAAAGGGCGTGACCATTACTGCACGTCCTGAAAGCGACGGTTCCGGTTCACTGCTTGGTATTTTGCTGTCATGGCTGCCGATGATCCTGATTTTGGGTGTGTGGATTTTCTTCATGCGCCAGATGCAGGGTGGATCAAGAGGGGCGATGGGTTTCGGTAAATCGAAAGCAAAATTGCTGACCGAAGCGCATGGCCGCGTGACTTTCAAGGATGTGGCAGGCGTTGACGAAGCCAAAGAAGATCTGGAAGAAATCGTAGAATTCTTGCGTGACCCGCAGAAATTCCAGCGTCTGGGCGGTAAAATTCCGCGCGGTGTTTTGCTCGTGGGCCCTCCGGGAACCGGTAAAACTTTGCTGGCGCGTTCTGTTGCCGGTGAAGCCAATGTCCCTTTCTTCACGATTTCCGGTTCAGATTTCGTGGAAATGTTTGTGGGTGTTGGTGCCAGCCGTGTCCGCGATATGTTCGAGCAGGCCAAGAAAAACGCACCTTGCATTATCTTCATCGACGAAATCGATGCGGTCGGTCGTCATCGTGGCGCAGGCCTCGGCGGTGGTAATGACGAGCGCGAACAGACATTGAACCAGTTGCTGGTTGAGATGGATGGTTTTGAAGCTAATGAATCGATCATTCTGATTGCAGCAACCAACCGTCCTGACGTGCTTGATCCCGCGCTTTTGCGTCCGGGTCGTTTTGACCGTCAGGTTGTTGTGCCTAATCCGGATGTCACGGGTCGTGAGCAGATTTTGAAAGTGCATGTGCGCAATGTGCCGCTTGCTCCAAATGTCGATCTGAAAGTGCTGGCACGCGGTACTCCTGGCTTCTCCGGTGCTGACCTTGCCAACCTTGTCAACGAATCTGCTTTGATGGCTGCGCGTCGTAACAAGCGCCTTGTCACCATGCAGGAATTTGAAGACGCCAAAGACAAGATCATGATGGGTGCGGAGCGTCGTTCTTCTGCGATGACACCAGAAGAAAAGATGAATACCGCTTATCATGAAGCTGGTCACGCTATTGTTGCACTTAATGTGCCAAAGGCTGATCCGCTGCATAAGGCAACCATTATTCCGCGTGGTCGTGCGCTCGGTATGGTGATGCAGTTGCCGGAAGGTGATCGTTATTCTGTCACTTATACCTGGATGATTTCGCGTCTTGCGATCATGATGGGTGGCCGTGTGGCAGAAGAGCTGAAATTCGGTAAGGAAAATGTCACGTCCGGTGCGTCTTCCGATATTCAGCAGGCAACCAAACTGGCACGTTCAATGGTTACCCAGTGGGGCTATTCGGATAAGCTTGGTTATGTGGCCTATGGCGAAAACCAGGAAGAAGTCTTCTTGGGTCATTCAGTGGCAAGAACACAGAATGTGTCCGAAGAAACTGCCCAGATTATTGATGCTGAAGTTCGTCGTCTGATCGATGAGGCTTATGCAGAAGCAACCCGTATCATGACTGAAAAGCGTGAAGACTGGGTGGCTCTTGCCGAAGGTCTTCTCGAATATGAAACGCTTTCAGGCGATGAAATCAAAGATCTTCTGGCCGGTAAAAAGCCGAACCGTGATGCGGGTGATGATACACCAACCCGTGGTTCTGGTGTGCCTAAAGCCGGTGCATCTACCCCTAAAAAGGGTGGTGAAGCCGGTGATGAAGGCCATATTGAGCCAGAGCCGCAACCTAATTAATGTGTTTAAAGGCCGGTTTATCCGGCCTTTTTCTTTGCCGGTTTAATTGTTTTAAATTGCTATGGATGAGCTCTGTCATATTTTTTAAATTTTATCTTTACGGACAGGGCATTGATAAATATGAGTTTTGTGAATGTAAGTGGCATTATTTAATCAATTGATATAATTCCATACAATCAATGAAAAAGAGTGTTATTGCCGTTTTGCGGCAGTTCTGCGATAAAATGCGCAATAACTGTCCGCTGAATGTTTCATCCGGCAGCTCACGGGATAAGGCGCAATCATGAGTCGCAAATATTTTGGTACAGATGGTATCCGCGGAAAAGCTAATAGTTTTCCGATGACGCCCGATATCGCTATGAAAGTAGGCATGGCGGTCGGTCATTTATTTCGCCATTCTGGGCAGGCGCGTCGTGTGGTTATTGGCAAGGATACGCGTCGTTCCGGTTACATGCTGGAAAATGCGCTTGTTGCAGGTTTTACCGCAACCGGTATGGATGTGTTTTTGTTGGGGCCGATCCCGACACCTGCTGTTGCTATGCTTTGCCGCTCGCTGCGTGCTGACATCGGCGTGATGATTTCCGCTTCGCATAATCCATTTTACGATAACGGTATCAAACTTTTTGGTCCTGATGGCTTCAAATTGTCAGATGATCTGGAAATCCAGATTGAGAAGATGATCGAAGAAGATATGAGCTCAATATTGGTGAGCCATGGCGATGTGGGTAAAGCCAAACGTGTTGACGGTGATATTTATCGCTATATCGAATTTGCGAAACGCACCTTGCCACGTAATTTGTCGCTCGAAGGTTTAAGGATCGTTGTCGATTGCGCCAATGGTGCAGCCTATAAAGTGGCACCTGCTGCGCTGTGGGAGCTTGGTGCGGAAGTTATTACCATTAATGACAAGCCGAACGGCATTAATATTAACGAAGATTGTGGCTCGACCCATCCGATTGGTTTGATTCGTAAAGTGCATGAAGTGCGTGCCGATGTGGGTATTGCGCTTGATGGTGATGCGGATCGTGTATTGCTGGTTGACGAAACCGGAACGGTGATTGACGGTGACCAGCTGATGGCTGTGATTGCGCAATCCTGGGCGCGCAGTGGTCGTTTACAGGGTGGCGGCATTGTTGCAACCATCATGTCCAATCTTGGCCTTGAGCGCTTCCTGACAGATCATCATCTGTCGCTGGCACGCACCAAAGTTGGTGACCGTTATGTGGTTGAGCATATGCGCGCTAACGGCTTCAATGTGGGCGGCGAGCAGTCCGGCCATATTGTTCTCTCAGAGTTCTCGACCACTGGTGACGGGCTTGTTTCTGCATTGCAGATTTTAGCATGCGTTCAGCAAGAGGGGCGCCCTCTGAGCGAAGTTTGCCGCAAATTTGAACCTGTGCCGCAATTGTTGAAAAATGTGCGCTTTACGGGTGGTAAACCGCTTGAAAACAAGCTGGTAAAATCTGCAATTGAAGATGCGCAAAGCAGATTGGGCGATAATGGTCGCTTGGTGATCCGCCCGTCAGGCACAGAACCATTAATTCGTGTAATGGCTGAAGGTGATGATCGTCAATTGGTTGAAACTGTCGTTGACGATATCATTAATGTTATTTCTTCTATCAAAACAGCAGCTTAAAGCTTAAGTTTTCGATTTTTTTAATAACCGCCCGGCGATCGTCGGGCGGTTATTTTATTATGTGCATTTATCAGTAAACCTTAATATTTATGGTAAAAAAACAAGGTTAAGCAGCGTTTAACTTTTTAACGCTAGGGTAGTCTCAAAATTGATCGTTGCATCGTTTCGCGATGTTACACTTTGGTGAGGCTGATATGAAACAGACCCTGAAATATGGCTTGGCTGTCGCGATTGCGTTAACGGGCACTGCGAGTTTTACAACC
>JAEWHQ010000051.1 GCA_023387715.1 Pseudomonadota bacterium
GGATAGGGTTGTGCTGGAGGCAGTGCATCAGGGCATTGCCAATCAGAAAACCCCGCATCTGGATTTGAAAATTGATGCAGGCCCTTTACGCTTCCGACGCAAGCTTGCACAAATGATAGCGGCCGAGACAGAAGCCAAATCTGTCGCAGCACAATAAGTGTGTCGTATGGCTAATGCTGAACGTATTAGGTTTCGTCCATTCAAAGTAACGGCGAAAATTCGTGAGAGTGAAACGATCACATCGTTTCACCTCAAACCAACAAACCCGTCTTATTGGACACCATTTGAAGCGGGACAGTTTTTAACTATTCGCGTGCCGGACAAAAACTCCGATGGCTTTGTTTTGCGTAATTATACGGTTTCATCCTCACCTGAAGATGTGGGCTTTTATCGTATTACCGTGAAGCGGGAAGGGGCGCTTCAACCAGATCACGCAGATGGTTTAAGCTCCTGCTGGTTACATGATTGCATTGAAGAAGGGGCGCTTGTTGAGATTGATGGCCCACGCGGAGCTTTCAAACTTGACCGCAGCACGCAACGCCCAGTGGTATTGTTATCTGGCGGAGTTGGCTTAACGCCAATGGTTTCGATGTTGCGGCAGTTATCTGCGGATAAAAATCGCCGTGTCAGTTTCATTCATGCCTGCGATCATGGCGGTGTTCATGCTTTGCGGAGAGAAGTGGCGGAACTGATTGCTGCCAATGACATGATGCAGGTTCATTATTGTTATCGTTTTCCGCGCATAGAAGATAAAGCTAATGGCCATTTTCACTCAGAAGGGGTGCTGACAAAGGCTGGCCTGCAAGCTTTGCTGCCGCTGGATGATTATGATTTTTATCTGTGTGGCCCAAGGCCATTCATGCAGGCAATCTATGATTATTTGCGTGAAATGGGTGTAAGCGATCAGCGTATTGCTTATGAGTTTTTTGGCCCCGCCAGTCTGCTGAAAGCAGGTGGTCACGTGACGGAGCACGCTCAAGTTGCTCCGGTTCAAAAAATGGCCGGTAGTGGGGAGCATAAAATCCATTTGCAACGCAGCCAGCGGGATTTGATTTGGGATAATGATGCAGTGTCATTGCTTGATTTTCTTGAAGCTAATGGCATTGAACCGGAATTTAGCTGCCGTGCCGGCATTTGCGGCAGTTGTGAAAAGCGGCTTATTTCAGGTGAGGTCTGCTATTTTGAGGAACCGCTGGATGAGCCGGCGCATGACAAGGTTCTTTTGTGCTGCGCCCGCCCGTCTTCGTCCATTGTGCTTGATCTTTAGATTGGGCTCCGAGATAAAATTATTATCAGAAAGTGTAGCCGACCATGCATGCGACTAACACTCTTGTCAGTAAATTCACTCGTACTGATACATTTATCCCGACTGATTATCCGGCAATGCAAGCGCGCTTTTTAAAAGCTGCGCAAAACGCCAATGCCAGCATCACAGAATACCCTCATCCACTGGCTGGCCCTGATGGTACACAAATCGCGACCTCTGTTGCTTTGTTAGGTAAGCGCAATGCCCCCCAGATGGTGGTGGTAATTTCCGGCACCCATGGCGCCGAAGCGGCTTATGGCTCGGCCTGCCAAAGTGAATGGCTAAAACAGCTGAATGCAAAGGCCTTGCCCGATGATGTTGCTGTTTTAATGATCCATTTACTTAATCCGTGGGGCGCAGCATGGATGCGGCGAGTAACTGAAAATAATGTGGATTTGAACCGTAATTTTATCGATTGGAGCCAAACGCCACCACTGAATGAAGACTATCGGCAAGTGCATCAAGCAGCAGCTTACAGTGTGTTTGAAGGGGAAGGGCGCGCTGCAGCAGATACAGTTTATACCGATCTCATCCGGCAGTTTGGTAGCCATGAGGCCGTGCTTAATATTATTGAAACAGGCCAGTATGAATTTTCTGATGGTTTGTTCTTTGGCGGTGAAAAAGCTGAATGGTCCAATGTGACTTTGCACAAGATTATCGCCGATTTTGCGCAAAAATCTGAGAAACTCGCATTCTTTGATCTGCATACAGGAGCAGGCCCTTATGCTTATCCCGCACTTTTGTCGGTTACAGTTAGTGATCATGAGGGCATTCAATGGGGGCGTGATCTGTTTGGACCGGCACTGAATGTGGTGGTTACCGGTAAAGATGCAGTGACTGATAGTGGCATCGCCGCGACTGCAACGGGTTATGTTTCTGCGGCTATTCGTAACATGTTGCCTAAAACACATTTGCTGCCATTGGTAATTGAATGCGGCACATTGGAAGGGCATATCGTTAATGATGCCGTGAGGGCAGATAACTGGTTGCATCTTTATGGTGATTTGCAAACGCCGCTCGCGCAAAAAATCAAGGCCGATTTGCGTAAGGCATTTATCCCTGAGGATAAAAATTGGGAAACCGCTTGTATTCCAGCAAGTGTTGCTCACTTCAATCGTGTTCTGGATGCAATGTTGAAAGCATCTGACAAAAAGCCGGCAGAAGTGGCTGCAAGCAAAACAGAAGGTGCTGAACCAGCTGTTGAAGTGCTGGATTTGCATAAATGTTTTGGCAGTCTCTCGGTGCTGAATGGTGTGAGCCTGACCGCACAACGTGGTGAAGTCGTGTCTCTGATTGGTTCTTCAGGATCCGGCAAGAGTACTTTCTTGCGTTGCATCAACCTGCTGGAACAACCCGATAACGGCCGGATTATCATCGATGGTGATGAGATACTGATGAAAAAAGGGACGGGCGGCAAAACAGTGCCAGCTGACATGCGGCAGGTTGAACGTATCCGTGCGGGCGTTGGCATGGTGTTTCAAAACTTCAACCTCTGGCCGCATATGAGTGTCTTGGAAAACATTATCGAAGCGCCGGTTCACGTACTGAAACAAAGCCGAGCAGAGGCCATCGAAAATGCGCACCAGCTTTTAAAAAAGGTCGGTCTTTCAGACAAACATGATTATTTGCCAAGTCGTTTGTCCGGTGGGCAGCAGCAGCGTGCTGCTATAGCACGCACATTGGCGATGCAACCCAAACTGATCCTTTTGGATGAACCAACTTCGGCACTTGATCCGGAGCTGGTGGGCGAGGTTTTACGCGTTATTGCGCAACTGGCGGAAGAGGGTAACACAATGATCCTCGTGACCCATGAAATGCAGTTTGCCCGCGAGGTCTCGCATAAAATTATGTTTCTCCATCAGGGGAAAGTGGAGGAACAGGGTGCTCCGGCTCAACTGTTTACCAATCCGCAATCACCGCGGTTACAACAATTTCTGGCGCGGACATTTATGTAAATCCAAGCGTCTGAATAAGGCCGGTTAAAAGGCTGTGAATATCAACGATAATAATAGGGGAAATCTATGTGGAAAGTTTTGGCAATGGCTGCAGCTGTAACGGCTGCTATCCATTCAGCGCAGGCAGCTGACGACGAATTGGTGATTGGCACGGAAGGGGCATATCCGCCATGGAGCATTGCTGATGCCAGCGGCAATGTCTCCGGCTTTGATGCCGAAGTCGGCCAATTGGTCTGTGAAAAAATGGGCGTAAAATGCCGCTTTGTTGTGCAGGCCTTTGATGGACTAATACCCGCATTAAAAGCTAGGCAGATTGATGCGATCATTTCCGGTATGTCGATTACCAATGAGCGCAAAAAGGAAATCGGCTTTTCAAAAGGTTATGGAGATCTGCCGAATTTCTTTGTCGTGCAGAAAACTGATGACTTGGCCAAAATCAAGGATTGGGAGAGTTTGATAAAAGCGCTGGCAGATAAACGTGTTGGCGTACAATCAGGCACCACTCACGCACGCTATATCAATAAGCATTTGCCGGATGTTGATCTTAAAACTTATGACACGCTTGATCAGATGCAAATTGATCTGGCGAGCGGTCGGGTTGATGTTTCATTTTCTGATTTATCAGCTGCTGATGACTTTTTGGCTAAGCCCGACGGCAGCTCCTTTCAGCTGATTGATGTGCCGATTGATAGTAAATCAGATGAAACACTGGGCGATGCTGTTGGCATTGGTTTACGTAAAGATGACACTGAGCTGAAAGCCAAAATTGATACAGCCTTATGCGCTGCTATCGCTGATGGTTCTGTCGCCAAAGCCAGCCAGACTTGGTTCAAAATGGATATTACGCATCCGTGTGAACCATAATTTGCACATGAATAACTGATGCGCAAAGTGAGCTGGAGTGTTTGAGACACTCTAGCTCACGGCATTGAGGTTTCGAAGGCAATTCAATCAAATTATAAGTGGTGCTTTGATGGAATTTGGACTCTTGCAAGTCTGGCAGGGCGGATGGGTTGGCGCAATTTTACGCGGCGCAGCTATTACCATTGCCGTCGGTCTGTTCAGTATGGTTTTTGGCAGTATCATTGGTGTTGCTTGTGGTTTAATTAAATGGGCAAAAGTAGCACCACTCAATTGGGCCGTCGATGGATACACAACAATTGTACGCGGCGTGCCCGAACTGCTGATTATCTATCTGTTGTTTTTTAGTTCTGTTGAAGTGGTTACGAAAGTTGCAGCTGCTTTTGGCTATCAAGGCTTGGCAGCAGGTGGCTATGCTTTTGTTATTGCGGTGATCACGATTGCAATCATCTCCGGTGCTTATTCTACGGAAGTTGTGCGCGGAGCATTAGCATCTGTGCCAAGAGGCCATATCGAAGCAGGGCGCGCCTTAGGTATGTCTAAGGGACGAATTTTTCGCCGTATTATCTTGCCGCAAATGCTGCGTATTGCAGGACCTGGCATGAATAATGTCTGGCAAATTACTATCAAAGATACAGCTCTAGTTTCAGTTGTTGGATTACAAGAGCTGATGCGTGTGGCTTACATCGGCGCAGGTTCAACACGCAGCCCATTTCTGTTTTTCCTGATTGCTGCCTTAACTTATTTACTGATTACGCTTGTGAGCCAATATGGCTTCGACAGGCTTGAAAACCGCGTGAAAACACAAGTAAGTGGGGGCAATCATGGATCTTGAATTTATCCAGAAAACAGTTCCGGTTTTGCTGCAAGGTTTAACTAAAACCCTTATCTTGTCAGGCTTAGCTATTGTTTTTGGCTTTAGTTTAGGGCTTGGTCTGGCTTTAATGCGACTTTCATCCAACACAAAACTGGCAAAACTTTCTAAAGGTTACAGCACTTTTTTTCGTGGAACGCCGCTACTTGTCCAAATATTCCTGATTTATTACGGCTTTGGCCAATTTGATTTTGTCCGCCAAAATGCTGTACTGTGGTGGGTGTTTGGTGATGGAACGCGCTGCGCTATTTTAGCCTTATCGCTGAATACGGCTGCTTACACATCTGAGATTTTGCGAGGCGGGCTGATGTCCGTACCGAGCGGGTTGATGGAAGCAGCCAAAGCTTGCGGCATGGGACGTTTCTTGCAGTTTCGCAGAATACGGTTTCCTCTTGCACTACGGCAGGCTCTACCTGCTTATGGCAATGAAGTTATCTTAGTGGTGAAAGGTACCAGTCTCGCTTCAACAATCACGGTTTTGGAAATTACCGGTTATGCAAAACGCTTGATGAGCCAGACCTATGCCATTTTTGAAGTGTTTGCTTTAGCTGGCGCACTTTATTTAGGCATCAGTTTGGTATTGATTTTACTGGTGCGGGTACTGGAGCGGCGTTTGGCTATAGGCTGATAATTGCTTTGCCAAAGGCGATGAGTGTTTACATTTTATATTGACTTTGAGAGTGCCCAAATAATAATTCGGGCACTCTCAAAGAGTTTGAAATGCGGCTTCGCACTATCCGCATCGGGTCTCATAAATTTGAGGTTAGTTTTCAATCAAAGGGTTAAGTGATGCCTGCCATACCATTGGCCTTTGTTATTACGTTGCTGCTGGGTATTTCGCTGGTTCGGGCCATTGTTGAGAGTAGGCTTGCGTAGCTTGTTGTGCATCTTTGTTAAATGTGGTTGTTCCTGGATGATCCGGTGCCGCAACAATATAGCCTTGCGCGACAAGCTCATTGGCAAGCCAGTTTAAGTTGCGCCAATTGCCTCCATAACCATGGGAAAGCAAGACGAACGGATGCTGTCTTTGTAATGGGGTGGCATCTTTTATCGCCGAGATGCCATAAAAAGCAACATTTTCACCAGTACTTTCAGGTTTAGATTGGCTGTTCGTTGGATACCAAAGCGCAACATTGAGAGATCGCGGAGCACCTTGATCTATTACAATTTGTCGAAAGCCTATTGTTTCTGCGGAATGGCTGCTTGTTGCATTTAACAGGAGTATTCCTGTAGCTAGAAAGAAAAATTTTAGCATGAAAGCCTCTTTATTGAATGAATAGAGTTCACATGCTGCAATGCTAAAATAGCGGCGACCTAAAACGCGATTTAGGACGTATATTGACTGAAATTCTCATGTGCCTTTTAAAAAAAGCACATGAGAAATATTTAGGCAGATGATTAAATAAACTTACAGCCTTTTTCTTTAAGTACCTGATCAATCCAGCTTTTATTCACGCTGCCGTCTTCAGTCTGCTCCATTTGCTTGATTTCGCTTGCAAGCTTTTTGCGGGCAGCGATTAAAACTGTTTCCAGATCGGCTTTTTTCACGCTGACAATTCCGTCGAAATCACCTAAAATCAAATCACCAGCTTCTATTGGCATACTATTGAAAGAAACCGGAAAACCAATTTCACCTGGACCATCACGATAGGGGCCACGATGGGTAATACCCGCCGCATAAACAGGTAAGTTACGTTCTAAAAAGGCTTCAGCATCACGTATGGCACCATTGAGAACAAACCCCGCAACCTGACGTTTGATTGCATGTGCAAGCATAAGCTCACCCATCAAAGAGTTGGTGAGGTCGCCGCCTGCATCAACAACAATCACATCACCTGGCTGTGCCATTTCAATGGCTTTATGGATCATAAGATTGTCGCCGGGGCGCGTTTTAACCGTTAATGCCGGCCCACAAAGAACACCGTTCTTATGCATTGGGCGCAGCTGAGAACCAGCAGCATAGTGACGGGACATAACATCACTGACAACAGAAGCTGGCAATTGTGCAAAGTCATTCACATAACTACGATCCGTGCGTTCCCATTGCGTAAGGATACGAAAACCAACAGTCATAATAAGTCCTTTCAGGATGCAGAAAGTTCAGAAACATGTGCAATACTGCGCGGATCTGGCGGGTTGCCATCTAAGACAGAAATGATGTGACGTGCGGCGGTTTCGGCCATTTGAATGGCTGATCCTTTGGTGACGCCGGCAATATGCGGGGTCACAATCAGATTATTGAGTGACCAGAGAGGACAATCTGTTGCTGGTGGCTCTACGCCAAAATTATCAAGCGCCGCACCTGCAATTTTTTTTCCTCGTAATGCCTTATTGAGCGCTGCCTCATCAATAAGACCACCACGTGCCGTATTAATGAGTAAACAGTCTGGTTTCATTTGCGCCAGCCGTTCAGCATTGATTAAATGCCGGGTTTCATTTGTTAACGGACAATGCAAACTAATAATATCGGATTTTGTTATCAGGGTGCTCAGATCATTGGCAGCTGTAAAACCTGATTGCTTAATTGCATCTGTTGCCATCGGATCACAAACGATCACTTGCATGCCAAGTGCTTGTGCTAATCGACCGACTTCACGGCCAATACTACCAAAGCCAATAAGACCAATCACGGAGCCTGCAATATCACGCCCAATGAAGCTGGGCTTTGGCCATTCCCCATTTTTGATTGCTAAATTTAAACTTGGCAATTGCTTCAATAAAGCCAAGGTGAGTGCAATTGTATGCTCAGCGACTGCTAAGGCATTGGAGCCCATTGAGCGCAACACGGGAACATTTATAGCTGTGGCTGCTGCGATATCAACATTATCGACGCCAACGCCGTGTTTGACGATGACTTTTAATGAGGGCGATGCCTGAATGACTTCAGCATTAATTTGCCCTTGCCTAACCATAATCGCATCAACATTTAAGTCGGCACAGCGTTTAGCAACCTGATCTGATGGTGTATAGGGCGGCGAAAAATATACGTCGATGTCATTGGCGTGAAGAAGATCAATTGCGCTTTGGGCAATCTTGTCATGCGTGACTAAAATTTTCCGTTTTCGCTGGCCATTGGCAGCTTGGTTTTTTTCAACCATGATGGCTCTCTAATTTGTTTTGTAGTGTTTCAGCCAGTTGCAAAATAGCTTGGGCGCGTGCAACGATTGGTGCATCAACGAAGTCACCGTCTGACACATGCGCACCGCGGCCTTCTTTTTCTGCAACTTTGTCTGCTGCAATGATTTTATGGGCCCATTCAATCTCTTCAGAAGAAGGGGAGAATGCATTGTTCAGTACATCAACAATGGACGGATGAATGCAGCTTGCGCCATCAAAACCAAAAAGACGGGCCTCTTGAGCTGCCTCACGCATTCCCTGGAGATCGGCGTAATCCGCTACGGTTCGTAAAAGTCCATATGAATAGACACCGGCAGCTTTTGCGGCCAAGTGGATTAGCTGTTTAGGCAGGCTTAAAACTTGCGGTAGTGGTTTTGCTCCCATGCTGGTAGCCAAATCTTCACCGCCACCGCTCAATGCAAAAACCCGCTCGCCGCGTCCTATTTCAGCCGCTGCCAAAACACCCGACGGGGTTTCAACGAGGGGAACAAAAACTATTGGTTGACGATTTAGCTGGGCTTCAATTGGTTGTAAAAATAGTGCTAATTTTTGCAATAAGCCCGCATCTTCAACCTTTGGAATATAAAGTCCGAAAGCCCCTGAACGACAGGCAGCTTCGGCATCGATCAATAAACGCTCGGGTGTATTATTGATACGCACAAAAACAGGTGTGCCACTTTTCCCAGCAAGCGGTACAGTATTGCATAAAGCTTCACGTGCTTCAGTTTTTTGAGCAATAGGGACGGCATCTTCCAGATCAATAATAATTGCATCTGCGCCTCTCATATGCGCTTTTTCGATAAAACGCATATTATTGCCGGGCACATAAAGAAGGGAACGAATAATCATTCTTTATCCTCACTGGAGAGAATGAAGTTAATGTCGTCTTCTGCAACGCCTGCGGATTGAAGGATGTCCTGGGTATGTTCGCCGAGTTCTGGGGCAGGGTAGCGCCAAACGCCCGGAGTATGTGAAAGACGTGGCAGAATATTATGCATCGGCAATGAGCCGTTATCGTTATCTTCTACATCAACGATAATGCCTCTTTCGGAAAAGTGCTTATCTTGTGCAATGTCGGCAATGTCGTAAACAGGGCCAACAGTTGCGCCACCAGCACGCAATGTCGCTAAGGCTTCTTCTCGGTCACGGTCTGCAAACCAGAGGGAGAGGGCAGCATCTACCAGATCGCGATGTTTGACCCTTTCTACATTGGTTGAAAAACGTGGATCAGTTTTCATATCCGGACGACCGATAATATCAAAAATTCTGAGCGCAACCGTTTGTGTGGAGCCGGAAAGGGCTGCGAATTTTCCATCACGGCACTTATAGACGTTGCGTGGGGAAACCGTATTGGAAGCACTGCCAGAGCGTTCCTTGATTTTGCCTGTTACTTTATAAATGGAGGCTTCGGGTCCCAAAACCGCAAACATTGGCTCAAGCAGCGAAAGGTCGATAACCTGTCCACGGGACAATCCTTTTTCTTTGGATAACAGTGCCATCGTAACAGCCTGCGCGCCAAAAATACCCGAAATCATGTCTGCGAGTGCCAGCGGCGGCAAGACTGGTTCTCGATCAGGAAAACCTGTTCTGGCAGCAAATCCACTCATTGCTTCAACCAATGTGCCGAAGCCCGGGTTTTGTGCATAGGGGCCAGTTTGTCCAAAGCCGGAAATGCGAACAACGATCAGGTCAGGATTAATCGCTAGCAGCGTGTCGGGTGCAAGCCCCATTTTTTCCAAAACACCAGGACGATAGTTTTCAATGAAAACATCAGTTTGAGCAATCAAAGTTTTGAGCGCTTTCATTGCCACTGGATCACGCAAGTTTAGTTTCACCGAGCGCTTATTGCGGCTGTATGTCTTCCAATGAAGGGATTGGCCGTTGTCGGTCCAATGCCGGAGCGGATCGCCTGATGGGGGCTCTACTTTAACGACATCTGCGCCAAAGTCAGCCAGCTGAACAGAGAGCATGTTTCCTGCAACCAGCCGTGACAAATCCAGCACCCGTACATCAGAAAGCGGGCCTTTAGACTGCGGCGAAAAATGAATTGTATCGGATTTACTCATGATATTCTCGTTTTCAAGCTGCATCCGGTCTGGATGTGTAGACGGCAGTTGCTTCAGGCGGTATGCGTAGATGAACTTTACCCGCTGGCAGATCGGATGGCGTAATGATGCGCAGTTCTGAGCCTGCAACATCAACGGCATATTGGTAGGTGGAACCCAAATAGGTGCTGCCCGAAATTTCCGTTTCTAGACTATTATCGGAACTCGCCGGCACGATCTCAATTCGCTCAGGTCGAACCGCTACAACGAGCGTGCCATCGGCAGCCGCTTTGCCGGGGGCTGTTTTTAGACGTGTCCCGTTTTTTAACTCTACGACATTATAAGTACTGTTTTCCTCGATGATTTTGGCGTCGAGGAAGTTAGATGATCCGATAAAGTCTGCAACGAAAGAATCCGTCGGTCTTTCATAAATATCTTTCGGACTACCGAGTTGGCGCAGATTACCCATGCTCATCACAGCAATACGATCTGAAACAGCAAGAGCTTCAGCTTGATCATGTGTCACATAAATTGTTGTAACATTGAGACGCTCTTGAAGTTCACGCAGCCATACACGTGCACGCTCACGCAGTTTTGCATCAAGGTTTGAAAGTGGTTCATCAAGAAGCAAAAGGCTAGGGCGGTAAACAAGCGCACGAGCAAGTGCTACACGCTGCTGCTGACCACCGGATAGTTCAAATGGAAAGCGTTCTGCATAGGGAAGCATTTCAACCAAAGACAAGGCTTCTTTAATACGTTCATCCCGCTCTGCTTTCCCCATGCGTCGCAGTTTCAACGGAAATGCCAAATTATCGGCTACAGTCATGTGTGGCCACAAAGCATAGCTTTGAAAAACCAAACCGATATTACGATGCTCAGGAGCGACAACTGTTTTTGAGGAGCCGTCGAACAGTATTTTATCACCAATCCGGATAATGCCGGAGGTCGCATGATTTAAACCGGCTATAGCAAACAGTGTTGTTGATTTTCCGCAGCCGGATGGTCCCAATAGGGTGAGAAACTCCCCCGAAGCTACATTGATCGAAACATTGTTAACGGCGGTGACTTGGCCATATTTAATGGTGAGATTTTCAAGGACGAGGTCAGCCATAGATACGGGCTCCCAGTACGCGGCGTGCGAGCAGCACAAAAACCGCTGTGATGATAACTTGAATAGTGGCAAGGGCTGAAACTGGTCCGTTATCGCCTTGCGCTACGAGCTGCAGCATGGTTGTGCCGATAATTTCCGAACCAGGCTGGAACAAAAATGCAGCTGTTACATATTCTTTGAAGAAGTGAATGAAGAGCAGTGCAAAGCATGAAAACAATGCAGGCTTTAAGATTGGCATGATGATGCGCATGACGGTTGTCCACCAATCAGCACCAGAGATACGGGCCCCGCGATCTAGCTCCTCACCAATTTGCGACAAAGCAGGTGAGATTGTACCAAAGCCGATTGGGATATAGCGTAGAATAAATGCGACAATCAAAATCCAGATTGTCCCGCGGATGGCATCAAGACCCGGCAGCCAAACAACAGCATAGAAGAAACCAAGCCCTGCAATAATGCCCGGAACTGCACGCGGAAATAGTGCCAAATATTCAAGTGGCTTACGGTATTTAAACTCAGAACGGCGTGCAACCAGTGCGATTAAAGCGACAAAGAATGTGCCGATAAATGCGCCGACAAGTGAAATAATCACAGAGTTATAAATCGAACGCACGTAGCTGCTTGATGCAAAAATCAAATCAAAATTTGCAGTTGTGAGCAGGTTCCAGAACGGCACAAGGGGTGTTAAAAAACTGACGCTTGCCCGTAAGAATATCCCTGCAAATACAGTGATAATAGTAAAGAAGATAAAACCAAAAACCAGTGCAAAAGCCGGCCATCGCCATTTGCCCAAATCTAAAAGTGCAGGACGACTTGCTTTACCGCGAACGGTTACAAAACGACCGCTTCCTTTGAGCAGATAACCTTGCAGCCAGACCAGAAATGCAACGACAATTAGCAATAAAACGGCGACCGCACCGACGATGCCATATTCAGGGCGTACAGCAGCATTGATGCCCTTGTCGTAAAGAAATGTTGTGACTGTTTGAATGCCGCTTGGGCCACCAAACAAAAGTGGAATGGCAAGCATTTCAATACCGATGACAAAATTCAGAACCGCTGAATAGATAATAGCTGGTCGCATCATCGGTATTGTGACTGACCATAGTGCACGAAAAGGTCCGGCACCGGCTGAGCGAGCCGCATCCTCCAGCTGGGCATCAGCCTTGGTAACGGCTCCGACGCACATTAAAAAGGCCAAAGGTGCTTGGCTCAAACCTGCAACAATGCCCATGCCAGTAAGTGAATAAAGGTTCCATGGAACGAACCCAAACCATGAGCGCATAGCAAGCGTAATAAAACCTGATGGCCCATACATTGTGAACCAGCCAAATGCGATGACCAGATTGCTGACAAAGAGCGGCCAGATAAAGATTTCACCAATCCATTTACGCCCTGGCAGATTGGTGCGGCCAATGATGACAGCCATGACTGCACCGCAAACCTGTGCTATCAGCATTGTTAAAACCGCAAAGAAAACGGTATTAAAAATAACAATAAGCATCCCTTCTTCATGAAGAAGGCGGGTGAAATTGCCGAGAGTGGCGGCAGCGTCACTTTCATAAAGTGGTTTATCCATAAAAGCTTGAATTATAATGGGTGCTATAGGGCCTATGACAAGCAATGCTGTCAGCAGCGATACGCCCCAAAAGACAAGCGTTGAGCGATCAAAGGATCGAGGACGATCCTGTGTCAGGCTAGTATCAGACATTTTGAGTGATCCGTTTGTTAGAGGCTGTTTGGGCAGCCCTTAAGGGCTGCCATCGAGAACAGCTTCCTTATTTGCCCTGTAGAGCAGCATTCCATTTGGTGACGAATGGATCAGCATCTTTGATCAGACCTTCGTCAAAACCGGCAATGATGAGATTGTCAGCGCCAATCATTTCTGTGATACCCTGATAGGTATAACGTACTTCTTTTTCATCAACATCATCGCGATATGGTACAAGGCCACCTTTGCCGACCAATGTTTGACCTTCGTTGCTGAGGGCATAGTCTACAAAAAGCTTAGCAGAATTAGGGTTGGCGGCATCTTTTGGAATCCCCATTCCACGCAGCATCATTATGGTGCCATCGTCTGGAAATGCGAACCCGAGAATTTCGCCGCCTGGTTGCTCAAGGCGTGGGAAAATGGTGATACCTGAGACTGCAATGCCGACAACATATTCACCGGTTGCAATTTTTTCATTCATCGGGCCACCGGATGTTTCGCCGCGGATCATTTTGCCGATCTGACGCAGATCACTCCAGCCAGCCTCGCCTTTTTTATTCATATAGCTATACCATGCAGCCAAACCAAAAGAGTTACGGGCTGCATCATAAGTCGTAATTTTTCCGTCGAAATTAGCTGGCGTTGCAACTGCATCTTCTACCAGTGATTTCATACCAGTAGGGCGTTGGTCTTCACTTAAAAGCGCTGCATTGTAGGTGATGACAAGAGGATCTGCTGATAAGACATTAACGCCGGGATACGGGTTTGCAAAATCTGGAAGCTGTGAAAGTTCAGGGCTTTTATATTCAAGAAGCTTGCCGCCGTCGACACCATAACTTGCCCAGCGGTCATTGGCGCCTGATACGAGAATATCAGCCGAACGTGAGCCACTGCCAGCTTCAGCTTCGTAGCGGGAATGAACAGTACCTGATCCTAGATCCAGTGTTTCTACTTTGATCCATGGATATTTTTCTTGAAAGCCTTGTATTAAAGGTGCCCAGTTGTTGTCGGCCATATTTGAGTAAATAATTAGGCCTTTTTCTGCTTGTGAAGCATCAACAACAGCTTGATAATCTGATGGGTAATAATCCGGTTGAGTGGCAGTTTGTGCATATGTGCTGGTGATAAGTGCTGTTGCACCCAAAACCGCTAAGGCGTTGGACAATAAAAAGTTTTTCATGTGATTATTCCTCCCTTTATCACATTTATTTTCTGGTTCGGTGCGTTAAATCCATAGAAACGGCCGTTGCGACACCAATGACGGCCTCTTGAATACGATCAATGTCTTGGATGAAACGACCCCGTGGGCCGGAAATGTTAATGGCCGCAACCACTTTGCCCTGAGCATCTTTTACGGCTGCTGCAGCACCTGCCGCTCCTTCAACAACACCGTTATTA
>JAEWHQ010000091.1 GCA_023387715.1 Pseudomonadota bacterium
GCATTGCCTGTCGCAATGGCTAACAGCCCGGCTTCGCCGAGCTGTCTCACCAGTTTACGGCAGCTATTGTCGGTATCTTCATGATTGACATCATCAAGCGCGCCACTGGTGGCGAAGCCATGCAGCTGCGCATGAATAGCCTTATGCTGCTCATCAAAAAACGGCCATTGTAAATGATCAGTTGATGGGAAAAGGCTGGTTTTATCCATCGCCTTAATTTCCTTCAAAGGCTGGGCGTTGCTTATTGGCAAAGGCTTCAAAGGCGCGGGTAAAATCCTGTGTCGCCATGCAGATAGCTTGCGCCTGCGCTTCGGCCTCCAGCAATTCATTCAGGCCCATCGACCATTCCTGATTGAGCATGTTTTTGGTCATGCCATGGGCAAACCACGGGCCGTCAGCAATGGTGCGGGCAAGTTTTTCAGCGGCTGCATCCAGCTCTGCTTGTGCATGAAGCGCATTGTAAAAGCCCCATGTTTCGCCCTCCGTCGCACTCATCGAGCGTCCGGTATAAAGAAGCTCGGCGGCGCGTCCCTGACCAATCAGGCGCGGCAGAATTCCGCAGGCGCCCATATCCGCACCGGCCAGACCAACACGGGTAAACAGAAATGCGGTTTTTGCCTCTGGGGTGGCAAGACGCAAGTCTGCGGCCATAGCAAGTATCGCACCGGCACCGGCACAAACACCATCAACAGCGGCAATAATTTGCTGCGGGCAATTGCGCATCGCTTTGACGAGATCGCCGGTCATGCGGGTAAAAGCTAGAAGGTCTGGCATGGTCATTTTGGTCAGCGGTTCGATGATTTCAAACACATCACCGCCGGAACAGAAATTGCCACCTGATCCCTTTAAAATAACCGTGCGAATATCGCTGGCATAGACCAGATCACGAAATAAATCGCGCATCTCGGCATAGCTTTCAAAAGTCAGCGGATTTTTGCGCTCCGGCCGGTTAAGGGTCAATGTTGCTACGCGCCCATCATCACTGACCGACCACAAAAAATGCTTGGCCTTATAGTCTTTAAAAGGCTTTTGCATCGCGCCCATACTGCTTGTTGTAACCATGATTATATTTCTCCTCCCGAGACGCTGATGGCTTGTCCATTGATTGAGCCGCTGACGGGGCTCACAAGCCATAAAACGCAATTGGCAACTTCCCGCGGCTGAATGAGGCGGCCTTGCGGATTGGTTTGGGTAAAAGTTGCCAAGGCTTCTTGCGGACTGCGTCCGGTTTTGTTGACGATATTCTCAATTGATTGCTGAATAAGCGGCGTGTCGGTAAAACCGGGGCAAACCGCATTGACGGTGATGCCGGTTTTGGCAAGTTCCTGTGCCAGCGCACGTGTCAGGCCGATAACGCCGTGTTTGGCCGCGCAATAACCCGACACATAACTATAGCCTTTAAGCCCTGCGGTAGAGGCAATGTTAATGAGCCTTGCCCCTTCGCCATAGTGTTTTAAATCCGGCAGCACAGCACGCGACAGGCGGAAAACACTGGTCAGATTAACGGCGATTATTTCGTCCCATTGCTCATCGCTCATCTTTTCAAAAGGAGCGGTGGGCGCTTGTCCGGCATTGTTAATAAGAATGGAAATAGCACCAAACTGGTCGCGTGCTTTTGCAAGTCCGGCACTGATGGAGGCAGCGGAAGTCACATCAAAATTGCCAAGTGCGAAACTGTTTTCGCCCAATTCATGCGCCAGCTTTTGCAGTGGTTCGGTGCGGCGTCCGGCAAGTGTTACCTTGGCACCGGCCGCGTGAAGCTGGCGTGCAATTTCTTCACCGATGCCCGAACCGGCACCGGTGATCAATGCATGATGGCCGTTCAGCATGGCTTCACCTTTTTGCATGATATTTCCTGTTGTTATTTTTGCGCCGCCGCTCGTTCAAGATTGGCTTCATACTGATATTTGGCCGAGTGATATTGCTTCGGCCAAGGGATGTTTTTGATGCCGATTTTGGCTGCTTCATGCAAAATCCATGCATTATCGGCCAGATGCGGACGTGCTACCGCACAAAGATCAGCGCGCCCTGCCGCCAGAATGGAATTGGCATGATCGGCCTCGGAAATCGCACCGACAGCAATGGTCGGTATGCCCACTTCATTGCGGATTTTGTCGGAAAACGGTGTCTGGAACAGGCGGCCATAGACCGGTTTTTCAGCCTTTGATGTCTGGCCGGAGGAGCAGTCGATCATATCCGCACCAGCGGTTTTGAACATTTTCGCAAAGATGGCAGCATCATCCGGCGTGTTGCCGCCTTCCACCCAGTCATGGCAGGAAAGACGCACGGAAATCGGCTTGTCTTCCGGCCAATGGGCACGCACGGCCTCAAACACTTCCAGCGGATAGCGGGCACGGTTTTCATGGCTGCCGCCATATTCATCATCACGAATATTGGTCAGAGGCGACAGGAAGCTTGCCAGCAAATAGCCGTGCGCAACGTGCAACTCCAACCAGTCGGCACCGGTTTCGGCGGCTCGTTTGGTGGCGGCGATAAAGTCGGCTTTAACGCGGTCCATATCGGCGCGATCCATCGCCTTTGGTGTCACGCCATGGGTGAGATAAGGCATTGCCGAAGCGGAATAGAGCGGCCAGCCACCACTTTCCAGCGGTTGGTCAATGCCCTCCCACGCCACTTTAGTCGCACCTTTGCGCCCGGCATGGCCAAGCTGAATGCCGACCTTGGCCGAACTGTTTTGATGGATGAAATTGACTAAGCGTTTCCAGCCTTCGGTCTGCTCGTCATTCCAAAGCCCCAGACAGCCCGGGGTGATGCGGGCATCGGGTGACACGCAGGTCATTTCGGCAAAAACCAACCCCGCGCCACCAATGGCACGGCTGCCTAGATGCACCATGTGGAAATCATTAATCAGGCCATCTTCAGCCGAATACATCGCCATTGGCGACATTACGATGCGGTTTGGCAGTGTTGTGCCCCGCATCGTATAAGGCGTAAACATCGGCGGCAATGCGCGCTCATCCGTCACGGTAAGGCCTGCATGCTTGGCAAACCAACGCTCGTAATTTTCCAGCCATGTGGCATCGCGCAGACGCAGGTTTTCATGGCTGATGCGTTGTGAACGGGTCAGCATAGAATACATGAACTGTTCCGGTTCCAGTACATCGGCATAACGGTGGCCGACCACTTCAAACCATTCCATCGCATTGCGTGCCGCATTTTGAATACGTGCCACATCAACGCGGCGGATTTCTTCGTAATCTTCCAGCATTGCCGGAATATGGCTTTTGTCATGGCCGTGAATTTCAAACTGACGGGTCAGTTCAATCGCATCATCAATGGCAAGTTTAGTGCCTGAGCCAATGGCAAAATGCGCGGTATGTGCCGCATCGCCCATCAGCACCACATGCGACTGGCCGTTGAAATGGCTCCATTTTTCGCAAATCAGACGGTTGAAATTAAGCCAGGCCGAGCCGCGCAAATGGCGGGCATTGCTTTTAAGCGATGCGCCTTCAAGCACTTCTGCAAACAGGTCTTCACAAAAATGGATGGCCTGATCCTGATCCATTTTATCCAAACCGGAAGCCTGATAGGTATCTTCGGTGGTCTCGATAATGAATGTCGAGGTCTGATCGTCAAATTTGTAAATATGCGCCTGAAACCAGCCGTGATCGGTTTTGCGGAAATCAAAGGTAAAGGCGTCATAGAGTTTGTCAGTGCCGAGCCAGATAAAACGGTTTGGCCGCTTCAGCATATCCGGCTTGAAAATATCGACATAGTGATTGCGGATTTTAGAATTAACGCCGTCACTGGCAATGATCAGATCAGCATCGGGATAATCGAGATCACTGTTAACCTCGGTTTCAAAAATCAGCTCGACGCCCAGTTCCTCACAGCGGCGCTGCAAAATATTGAGCAGCTTTTTGCGCCCGATACCAACAAAGCCGTGGCCGGATGTGCGCTGTCTGGTGCCTTTGAAAAGCACCTCAATATCGTCCCAATGGTTGAAAGCATCCTGAATTTCATTGGCGCTTTTCGTGTCCCATTCCTGCATGGATGCCATGGTCGCATCAGAAAACACCACGCCCCAGCCGAATGTGTCATAAGGGCGGTTGCGCTCAACCACACGAATATGATGTTCGGGGTGCCGTTTCTTCATCAAAAGTGCAAAATACAGCCCTGCCGGACCACCGCCGATGCAGACGATACGCATGATATGTTCCCTTTTGTGCCGCACCGATCTTCGCCGGTTTTGGAAATAGTTTATGCTTAAAGTATTGGGCGGGAATGTTCCCACGTCAAGCGCCATTTTTAAAATTCATTGCGGTTTAAAAATTTAACAGGCAGCCGCTGGCATCAAGCCACCGCGATATGCACTGATTTCTCGGGGGATTTTCACAAAATCGAGAGTTACAACAAATAGTTTTTATTCTTGGCTTTCCATTTTGTCATATTCGTGTTACCAGCCCTTGCCAATCCAAGGAAAAATACTTGAGAATTCGCTGCTCTGCCCCCCATGGTTGTTTAACCTCCCAATGTTAGACCGAGCAGCCTTTTGTTATTTAAAGGAACTGGCAATGGCAAAAATTATTGAAACGCCTACGGGACATTTAGCCCTTACATTTGATGATGTGCTTCTGCAGCCGGGTCACTCTGAAGTGATGCCGGGTCAGACAGATCTGCGCACAATTATTGCCGGTGATATTGAACTTAACCTGCCGCTGCTTTCAGCTGCGATGGATACAGTAACCGAATCGCGTCTGGCCATTGCGATGGCACAGGCTGGCGGTATCGGCGTTATTCACCGTAACCTGACACCGGAACGTCAGGCTGAAGAAGTTCGCCGCGTTAAGAAATTTGAATCCGGTATGGTTATCAATCCGGTTACCATCGGCCCGGATGCCACTTTGGCTGAAGCACAGGCTTTGATGGCATCTTATCACATTTCCGGTATTCCGGTTGTTGAAGGCGCCAATGGCACACCAGGCCGTTTGGTTGGTATTCTGACCCACCGTGATGTGCGTTTTGCTTCCAACCCTGATCAGAAAATTCATGAGCTGATGACCCATGAAAATCTGATCACAGTGCGTGAAAATGTTGATCAGGAAGAAGCCAAGCGTCTTTTGCACCAACACCGTATTGAAAAACTGCTGGTTGTTGATGATGCCGGCCGTTGCGTTGGTCTGATCACGGTTAAAGATATTGAAAAAAGCCAGCTGAACCCGAATGCAGCGAAAGATGCGCAGGGTCGCCTTCGTGCGGCTGCTGCCACCAGCGTTGGCGCAGACGGTTTTGAGCGCGCCGAGCGTTTGATTGATGCCGGCGTTGACCTGTTGGTTGTTGATACAGCCCACGGCCACTCACAGCGCGTTCTCGATGCTGTGACCCGCATCAAAAAACTCTCCAGCGGTGTTCGCATTCTGGCCGGTAACGTCGCAACTGCCGGTGGCACACTGGCGCTGATCGATGCCGGTGCTGATGCTGTTAAAGTTGGTATCGGACCAGGCTCCATCTGCACCACCCGTATTGTTGCAGGTGTTGGCGTTCCACAGCTTTCAGCCATTATGTCGGCTGTTGAAGTGGCACAAAAGCACAATATTCCTGTGATCGCTGACGGCGGTATCAAGTTCTCCGGCGATTTCGCCAAGGCACTGGCTGCTGGTGCAGTTGCTGCAATGGCTGGTTCGCTGCTGGCTGGTACAGAAGAAAGCCCGGGCGAAGTTTACCTGCATCAGGGTCGTTCATTCAAAGCTTACCGCGGCATGGGCTCGGTTGGTGCGATGGCTCGCGGTTCTGCTGACCGTTACTTCCAGGCGGAAGTACGTGACGAGCTGAAACTGGTGCCGGAAGGTATTGAAGGTCAAGTTGCTTATAAAGGTCCTGTCGGCAATGTGCTGCATCAGCTTGCTGGTGGTCTGCGCGCATCGATGGGCTATGTGGGTGCGAAAAATCTGGAAGAATTCCGCGAAAAGGCAACTTTCGTGCGTATTTCCAATGCGGGCCTACGTGAAAGCCATTCCCATGGTGTAACCATCACCCGTGAAAGCCCGAACTACCCAAGCGCATAATCAGCTTGCCGTATTGTTGAATTTAAAAAAGCCCGCCTTTTCAGGCGGGCTTTTTTTGTGTTACTTTTAAGGTGTTTGTGAGAGGGCTTGCAGCTCCTGATCGCTGATTTTAAGCTGCGCGACCGTTTGCGCAATACATTGGGAAAGCGCCATGAAATCAGCGCGGCGCAAACTTTGGCGGCGCCATAACATGCCGATCTCGCGGGATGGCTGCTCACCTTCAAACGGGATAATCCGCATTTTCATGTGAGAGGCTTCGGCCCGAACAGCAATTTCAGGAATAAGCGTCAGCCCCATGCCGTGGCTGACCATTTGCAGCAAAGTGGTCATGCTGGTAGCGCCATATTTCACCAATTGGCGCTGGTGTGGCTTGGTGCAAAATTCCAGCGCCTGATCACGCAGGCAATGGCCTTCTTCCAAAAGCAACAGGCGGTCAAGTGCGACGCGATCCTGCGTCATGGGGCCATCTAGAATATCGGTATCATTGCTGGCGGTGGCAATCAGAAAGCGGTCGTTGAAAAGCGGAGTATGTGCCAGACGATCATCTTCAATAGGAAGGGCGGCCACAACCGCATCCAGTTCGCCATTATTGAGATCTTCCAGCAGGCGCGCCGTCATTGCCTCGCGCAGTTCAAGCCGGAATTGCGGATATTTATCCCGTAGTAACGGGATCAGCAGCGGCACAATATAGGGCGCGATAGTCGGGATAATGCCGAGCCGCATCCGTGTGCTGAGCAAGCCCTTATTAATCGCGGTAATATCTTCAAGCGCCTGAATATCCAGTAAAATGGCCTGAATACGCGGGCGCAATATTTGCCCCAGTTCCGTGATAATCACACTTCTTTGGGTGCGCTCAAAAAGCGGCGCACCGGCGAGATCTTCCATTTCAGCGATTTGTGCTGACAAGGCGGGCTGCGAAACATGCACTGTTTCGGCAGCTTTGCGGAAGTGCAGGGTGGTGGCGAGCGCCTCGAAATAGCGCATTTGTCTGACTGTAAACATGATAAGAAAATACTATCAATGTTTCATGAAAATGCAATTAGAGATTATTATAAGAATAGTTCTAAAGTGTCTTTATCAAACAGCGCGTCTGTGAGAGACTTGAAAAGATAGACGTGCCTTTTAGCCCTCATCAGGGGCATTTCCATGTTTATATCAAAAGGGAGAGACCATTTATGACCGATCGCCCGTTTATGACCACAACCGGTGGCGCACCAGTTCCAGACAATCAGAATTCATTGACCGCCGGTGAGCGCGGGCCGGTTTTGATGCAGGATTATCAGCTGATTGAAAAGCTGGCACATCAAAACCGTGAGCGTATTCCTGAGCGTGCTGTTCACGCTAAAGGCTGGGGTGCACATGGCACTCTGACCATCACCGGTGACATTTCCAAATATACCAAGGCGGCCGTGTTGCAGCCGGGCACAGTCACTCCGATGCTGGCGCGTTTTTCAACTGTTGCCGGTGAGCAGGGTGCAGCAGATGCCGAGCGCGACGTGCGTGGCTTTGCTTTGAAATTCTATACACCCGAAGGCAATTGGGATTTGGTTGGCAATAATACGCCGGTGTTTTTCGTGCGTGATCCGATCAAATTCCCTGACTTTATCCATACGCAAAAACGCCATCCAAAAACCAATTTGCGCTCGGCCACTGCCATGTGGGATTTCTGGTCACTATCGCCGGAAAGCCTGCATCAGGTGACAATCCTGATGTCTGACCGTGGTCTGCCAACGGATGTGCGCCACATCAATGGTTATGGTTCGCACACCTATTCCTTCTGGAATGATCAGGGCGAGCGCTATTGGGTGAAATTCCACTTTAAAACCATGCAAGGTCATAAACATTGGACAAATGACGAGGCTGAGCATGTCGTGGGTAAAACCCGTGAATCGACACAGGTAGATCTCTACGGCTCCATTGAAAAAGGCGAGTTCCCGCGTTGGAAAGTT
>JAEWHQ010000344.1 GCA_023387715.1 Pseudomonadota bacterium
TTTAGGCTGTGGCGCCTGTGGCTGCATGGCAGCTTTTGTCATTTTGGAAACAGAGATTTCACCGGCTTTGACGAGCTTTGCTTCACCCCAGATGACATCAATCTTGTTTTTCTTCATCAAGAAGCCAACGCCGCCATTCATACGCTCGGCAATGCCGCGTGAACGGGCAACAACAGCTTTAATATCGGCGGTCACTGTGCCTTCAATATTGAGGCCATAATTCTTGGCGTGATCGGCCAGATGCTTCACTTCAGCAGAGCGCAGCAATGCTTTGGTCGGAATACAACCCCAGTTGGAGCAAATACCTGCCAAATGTTCGCGCTCAACAATCGCGGTTTTCAACCCCAACTGAGCTGCGCGGATCGCAGTTACATAGCCGCCAGGGCCAGATCCGATAACAATCACATCATAAATGTCGGCCATATCGTTCCTGCCTTTGTTCACATCACGCTGCGGGTTAAAAACACCCAGTCGTGTTTGTTACAATCTTCGAAGTGCGGCACGTGAGCGAGCCTGCTGACTTCCTTGAAATTCATCGATTTGTAGAGGGAAAGTCCCGCATGATTGTGGCTTTCCGTAATCAGGCTGACGGCATGATTGCCCTGTTTTTCAGCCTGTTCAATCTCATATGCGACCAGCAAACGGCCAAGTCCCTTGCCACGGAAGCGTTTATAAACGCCCACACTGTCAATAAAACGGTGGCCGATCATTTGCTGTTGCAATTGCAGCAAAGGCGCAAAAACCGGATGATCAGCTTCCTGATCCAAAATACCGGCTTCAATCGTATAGCCAACTGAAAGACCGGCTGTTTCATGGTCAACTTCCGCAATAGCGGTGTTTTCCCAGCCTTCTGATCCTGCCTGCGCCAGCGCCCATGCACCATATTCCAATGGCGTATCCGCTTCGCCGTTCAACACAGCCCTGTTCCAGATCCAGCTGGCAAAGCCATGCGACGACAGATCAACCAGAATGGCGATCTCTGCCGCATCACGTTTATGCGCCGGACGGATGGAAATATGTTGTGTCATCAAAGCGTCTCCGGTGTTGCGCTTTGAGAGCTATCCCAAAGCGCAGCACTGATTTTAATGCTTATACCAGCATGCCCATCGGATTTTCGATGCGGCGCTTGAAGGCCTGAGCAAGTTCGGCAGCCAGTGCACCGTCAACAGCGCGGTGATCGGTTGACAATGTCACGGACATGACAGTTGCCACTTTCACTTCGCCATTTTCAACGATTGCCCGCTGTTCACCAGCGCCCACTGCAAAGATCGTTGCATGGGGCGGATTGATGATGGCCGCAAAGTCTTTCACGCCGAACATACCAAGGTTTGACACCGAAGTGGTGCCGCCCTGATATTCTTCAGGCTTCAGCTTGCGATCACGGGCGCGCTTGGCCATATCTTTCATTTCGTTGGAAATGACCGACAGGGTTTTGCTCTCTGCATTGCGAACGATCGGAGTAATCAGACCGCCCGGAATCGAAACCGCGACACCGACATCAGACTGCTTGTGCACGATCATGCCGCTGTCAGTCCATGATACGTTGGCATCCGGCACATCGCGCAGCGCAAGTGCAGTTGCCTTGATGACCATGTCATTGACCGAAAGCTTGTAAGCAGGCACTTCGCCCTTCTCGGTTTTCACGAGAGGTGCCGACGCGTTGATTTCACTGCGCAGTGCAAGCAATGCATCCAGATTACAATCAATAGTCAGGTAGAAATGCGGAACTGTCAGCTTCGATTCCATCAGGCGACGCGCAATAACCTTACGCATACCGTCATGCGGAACCACATCATATGAACCTTCCTCAAACAATTTGAGAACGGTTTCATCTGACATGCCCTGCGGAACAGCTGCTGCAACAGGTGCCTGAGCAGCACTTGATGCTTTAGTTGCACCGGAGCTCAGCGCTTTTTCCACGTCCTTTTGAATGATACGGCCACGCGGACCAGTACCGGTCACGCCAGCAATATCAAGACCGGCATCTTTAGCAATGCGGCGAGCAAGCGGTGAAGCAAACACGCGGTCGCCAGTCGATGCAGGTGCTGATGCAGGCGCAGCAGCTACAGGCGCTGCTTCAGCCTTTGGTGCTTCTGCTTTCGGTGCAGCAGCCGGAGTTGCGGCTGGTGCTGGTGCTTGGGCTGGTGCAGCATCGCCGCCCTTAGCAGCTTCGGCTACATCTTCGCCTTCTTCGGCAAGGATTGCGATAACTGCATTGACCTTCACACCTTCAGTGCCGGCCGGAACCATCAGTTTGGCCACAACACCTTCATCAACAGCTTCGACTTCCATCGTTGCTTTGTCGGTTTCGATCTCGGCGATCACATCGCCGGACGATACCTTGTCGCCTTCCTTAACCAGCCATTTGGAGAGGTTGCCCTCTTCCATGGTTGGGGAAAGCGCAGGCATGGTGATTTTAATCGGCATGTCCTAAGAGCCTCCTCAGGCGGTGTATGTGACGGCTTTCACCGCCTCGACAACTTCCGCCACGCTTGGCAGAGCCAGTTTTTCCAAATTCGCCGCATATGGCATCGGCACGTCTTTACCTGCGATGGTCATGATTGGCGCATCGAGATAATCAAATGCCTGCTGCATCACGCGGGTGGCAATTTCCGTACCAACGGATGACTGCGGGAAGCCTTCTTCAACAGTTACCAGACGACCGGTCTTCTTAACCGATTCAATCACAGTCGGCAGATCCATCGGACGGATGGTGCGCAGATCAATGATCTCCACATCGATACCTTCTGCGGCCAGCTGTTCAGCAGCTTTAATCGCATAGGTCATACCAATACCAAAGGATACGATCGTTGCATCGCTACCCACTTTGTGGATGCGGGCTTTACCGATTGGCAATACGAAATCTTCCATATCCGGCACATCAAAATGCTGACCGTAGAGAATTTCGTTTTCCAAAAATACAACCGGATTTGGATCGCGGATAGCCGCTTTCAGCAAGCCTTTAGCGTCTGCTGCCGAATAAGGCATGACAACTTTAAGACCCGGAATATGGCTGTACCATGCTGCATAGCACTGGGAGTGCTGAGCAGCCACACGGGCAGCAGCACCGGATGGACCGCGGAACACCATAGGCGCACCCATCTGACCACCGGACATATAAAGTGTCTTGGCAGCAGAGTTAACGATCTGGTCAATTGCCTGCATGGCAAAGTTGAAGGTCATGAATTCAACGATCGGACGAAGACCGGCAAATGCTGCACCGACACCGATACCGGCAAAGCCGTGTTCGGTAATGGGTGTATCAACAACGCGCTTATCACCGAATTCGTCGAGAAGACCTTGGGTTACTTTATAAGCACCCTGATATTCAGCAACTTCTTCACCCATAACGAAGACGTTAGGATCACGGCGCATTTCTTCAGCCATTGCATCGCGCAATGCTTCACGCACAGTGGTCGAAACCATTTTGGTGCCGGCCGGAATATCCGGATCATTGGCAACATCCAGAACAGGTGCCTGTGGTGTTGCAGCAGCAGTTGCAGGCACAGTCGCAGCAGGTGCTTCAGCCGGAGCGCTAGCTGCCGCAGGAGCAGCAGATGCGTTCGCATCAGCAGCGCTTTCATCGTCACCAAGCAAAACTGCAATCACGGAATTAACCTTGACGCCTTCGGTGCCTTCAGCGACCACGAGCTTGCCGATGGTGCCTTCGTCAACGGCTTCAACTTCCATTGTTGCCTTGTCGGTTTCGATTTCGGCCAGAATGTCACCGGAGGTAACTTTATCGCCTTCTTTAACCAACCATTTGGAGAGCTTGCCTTCTTCCATTGTCGGAGAAAGGGCGGGCATGAGAATTTCTACAGGCATTTCTACACCTTCCTCGAATCAAAGCAAAATATCTGTGTAGAGCTCGGACACTTCCGGCTCCGGATCGTGCGTTGCAAAATCAGCCGAATCGGCAACGATCTCACGCACTTCCTTATCGATATTTTTCAGCTCTTCTTCGGTCGCCCAGCCCTTATCGAGCAAACGCTGTCTGACCTGTTCAATCGGGTCATGCTCGGCACGCACCTTCTGAACTTCTTCTTTTGAGCGATATTTTGCCGGATCGGACATGGAGTGACCGCGATAGCGGTAGGTCTGCATATCAAGAATGATCGGGCCTTTGCCGGAACGTGCCCATTCGAGCGCCATTTCAGCAGCCGCATTCACTGCACGCACATCCATACCATCAACCTGAATACCAGGGATGTTGAAAGATGCACCGCGCTTAGAAAAATCTGTTTCCGCAGAAGAACGGGTCACCGATGTACCCATTGCATAGCGGTTGTTTTCAATGATGAAGACAACCGGCAAATTCCAAAGCTTTGCCATGTTGAATGTTTCATAGACCTGCCCCTGATTGGAGGCACCGTCGCCGAAATAAGTCAGAGATACATTGTCATTGCCGCGATAACGGTTGGCAAAGGCCAGACCTGCGCCCAACGGAACCTGCGCACCAACGATACCGTGGCCGCCATAGAAATGCTTCTCTTTCGAGAACATATGCATCGAGCCGCCCTTGCCTTTCGACAAGCCGCCACGACGTCCGGTCAGTTCAGCCATCACGCCGCGGGCGCTCATGCCTGTTGCCAGCATATGTCCATGATCACGATAGGCGGTGATAACCTGATCACCTTCCTTCTGTGCCATCTGCATACCAACAACGACAGCTTCCTGTCCGATATAGAGATGGCAGAAACCACCGATCAGACCCATACCGTAAAGCTGACCAGCTTTTTCTTCGAAACGTCGAATCAACAACATTTCGCGGTAGCTGCTCAATTCCTGCTCTTTAGTAAAATCAGCAGGCTTGGGGGTCTTAGGTGCAGTGTTTGAAGCCGACTGTGATTTGGTCACAGACGCCTTGTTAGCCCTCGATGCCATAATTTGCTCCCTATTGTCTTACTGAAATAACCTTAAACGGCTGTCAAACAAGTTACAATATGCAACAGGGGCATAGCAGCTATGTTATTAAGTCTTTAATTTCACTCATTAAAAAGACTATTAACCGGATTTCAGTTAATCAGACGCATCTTCACGAGAAATAATTATTGTCAGTTCGTTTTCATGGGAGAGATTAAGCGCTCGTCGTGCCTGTTCGTCAAGCATATCCTTTTCAATGGAGCCATCACGCAAAAGCGAGACGCGTTTTTCCATTGCTTGGCGCTCAATGGTCAGCTCTTCAAGTTGCCCGTTTAAGAGAGCAACCTGCTGCTGCAAGCGCGCACTTGAATCGATGCCATATTCGCCGTGATAGGCGTGGAAACCAAAATAAGACAGAAAAGCAATGGCCAGTAACGGCAACACAAATCGTCCGCGAATAGACTTACGCTTTTGCTTGGTCCACATACTCAACACATCCTTTGAGCCTTTTTAAGTTTCCGTCGAAACATCTTAAAAAGCCCGATTACTCATTTTACGCGCAACTTAAGCAGTACCGCCGATACAATAGCAGCAGATCAGAACATGACCGCGTGACAGCCAACAAAAGCACCCACGCCATAGACCCGCATTCTGATCGTACTAATAAACATTATTTTGCTTAACAGAGCCTTACTCAAAGGCAGCACAAGCAAAACTTTATTAAACACAGTGTGCCGGATGCCTGTCACAAAACCTGACACAAAGCCTTCCACACAGCCTGCCACAAAACCCGTAAAAACAAAAAGCGGAGCATTGCTGCCCCGCTTTCATGTTTCGTGCAGCAAGACGAAAGCCTCACTGCATTTCAAATCCATTAAAGGAATTTCAGTGCTGAACGACCGGCATAACGTGCCTGCAAGCCCAGTTCTTCCTCAATGCGGATGAGCTGGTTGTATTTTGCAGTACGGTCTGAACGCGCCAGCGAACCGGTTTTGATCTGGCCGCAATTGGTTGCAACAGCCAGATCCGCAATGGTGGAATCTTCTGTTTCACCGGAGCGGTGTGACATCACAGCGGTGTAACCAGCTTTGTGAGCGGTTTCGACGGCATCCAGAGTTTCGCTCAAAGTACCGATTTGGTTCACTTTGACGAGAATCGAATTGGCAACGCCCATCTTGATACCGTCACGCAGACGTGCGGAGTTGGTCACGAAAAGATCATCACCAACAAGCTGGGTTTTGGTGCCGACGAGTTCGGTCAGGTATTTCCAACCTTCCCAGTCGTCTTCGCTCATACCATCTTCAATGGTGACAATCGGGTAATCGCCAACGAGCTTGGCCAGATATTCAGCCTGCGCGCGCGGGTCACGGCTGATGCCTTCGCCTTCATAGACGTAATTGCCGCCCTTGAAGAATTCAGTTGCAGCGCAATCAAGACCGATAGCGATTTCTTCGCCCGGCTTGAAACCAGCCTGAGTGATGGATTCCATAACGAAATCAAGCGCAGCTTCTGCAGAAAGCAGATTAGGCGCAAAACCGCCTTCATCGCCCACATTGGTATTGTGGCCGGCATCTTTCAGACGCTTCTTCAAAGTGTGGAACACTTCTGCGCCATAACGCACAGCTTCGCGCATCGAATTCGCGCCAACCGGCAGAATCATGAATTCCTGAAAATCAATCGGATTATCCGCATGTGCACCACCATTGATGATATTCATCATCGGCACTGGCAGAATGTGGGCATTAGCACCACCGACATAGCGGTAAAGTGGCAGATCGCAAGATTGAGCCGCAGCCTTGGCAACTGCCATGGAAACGCCGAGGATCGCATTGGCACCCAGATTGCTCTTATTGGCAGTGCCGTCGAGGTCAATCAAAGTCTGATCAATATGGATCTGGTTTTCTGCATCCATGCCAGCCAGCACGTCGAAAATCTGACCATTAACCGCAGCAACGGCCTTTTCAACGCCTTTACCAAGATAACGGCTGCCGCCATCGCGCAGTTCAACCGCTTCATGCGCACCGGTGGATGCACCGGAAGGAACTGCTGCACGGCCAAACGCGCCATCTTCCAGCAACACATCAACTTCAACAGTCGGATTGCCACGGCTATCCAGAATCTCGCGGCCGACAATATCAATAATCGCAGTCATACAGACTTCGTCCTTCCACTTTTTCAAACCACCGGCATGGCTGATGTCCCGATCAGTCATGCTTTCTCAAGAAACTCGCTTCGAATGTGCCTTACAGCCCACCCGATTTACCCATTCTACTTATGCCAACTGCGGGTGCGTGTAAAACATTACCGCACCCTTCCACAGGGCAAAACTCTCAATTTATATAGCCTCAGGTCACAAACCTTTGGACAGGCGATCAAAGGCCATCAAAGTTTCCAGCAAGGCTGGCATATTGTCGATCTGCACCATATTCGGGCCATCTGACGGCGCATTGTCCGGGTCTTCATGGGTCTCAATGAAAAGACCTGCAACGCCAACGGCCACTGCGGCGCGCGCCAATGTTTCAACAAATTCGCGCTGACCACCAGATGATCCGCCCTGACCTCCCGGCTGCTGCACGGAATGGGTTGCATCAAAAATAACCGGCGAACCAAAGCCTGCCATAATCGGCAGCGAGCGCATGTCAGACACCAGCGTATTATAACCAAATGATGCGCCGCGTTCACAGGACATCACATTCGGATTGCCGCTTTCAGTTACTTTTGCCAGCACATTTTTCATGTCCCACGGCGCCAGAAACTGGCCTTTTTTAACATTGACGACACAGCCGGTTTTTGCAGCTGCAATCAGCAAATCTGTCTGTCGGCATAGGAAAGCAGGAATTTGTAAAACGTCGATGACATCAGCCACCAGCGCACATTGTTCTTCGGTGTGAACGTCGGTCAGTACCGGAAAATTATATTCTTTTTTCAGATCAGCGAAAACTTCCATCGCTGTTTCAAGGCCAATGCCGCGCTTGCCGTTCAATGATGTACGGTTGGCTTTGTCAAAGCTGGATTTATAAACCAGACCAATGCCAAGCTTGTCGGTCTGCTCTTTCAAACGTCCTGCGATGTCAAACGCATGCTGACGGCTTTCCATCTGGCAAGGCCCGGCAATCAGCGCCAATGGCTGATCATTGCCAAAAGTCACATTGCCTACACGAATAATCGAATTTGCTGTCGTCATGGTTGGTCAACCTTCATTATCATAGAGTTGGGTCGCTCAAAGCTTGCCCGCAGCCGGATAGAATCCGGCACAAAACTTGTGTCACTATAAACCTCAGTAACCATATAAAAAAGCGCCACTGTTTATCACATATGGCGCTTCTTTTGATTTTTACATCAGGCAATCATACATTTGCGATCAGACCATCCGGCTCTGTTCCAATGCTGCGGCAATGAAGGACGCAAACAATGGATGCGGTTCGAACGGACGTGATTTCAATTCAGGGTGATATTGCACACCGATGAACCACGGATGATCGGCATATTCAACGGTTTCAGGCAGAACGCCATCCGGTGAAAGGCCTGAGAACACCAAACCGCACTGTTCAAGACGATCTTTATAATCGACATTGACTTCATAACGGTGACGGTGACGCTCGGAAATGGTGGTATCGCCATAAATCTCAGCAATACGGGTTCCAGCTTTCAGCTCCGACTCATATGCACCAAGGCGCATCGTACCGCCCAGATCACCCGACTGGCTGCGTTTTTCAAGCAGATCGCCCTTCAGCCATTCGGTCATCAAGCCAACAACAGGTTCTTTGGTCGGGCCAAATTCTGTTGAAGAAGCGTCTTCAATACCAGCCAGATTGCGGGCAGCTTCAATGCAAGCCATCTGCATGCCAAAGCAAATGCCGAAATAAGGCACTTTGCGTTCGCGGGCAAATTTAGCTGCTTTGATCTTGCCTTCCGCACCACGTTCGCCAAAGCCACCCGGCACCAAAATGCCGTGGACTTTTTCCAAATGCGGAGCAGGATCTTCGCCTTCAAAGACTTCCGCTTCAATCCATTCAAGATTAACGCGTACCTTGTTGGCCATACCGCCGTGCTGCAATGCTTCAATCAGGGATTTATAAGCATCTTTCAGCTCGGTATATTTACCAACAACTGCAATCGTAACCTCGCCTTCCGGATTATGGATAAGACGGGAGACTTCTTCCCAGCGCTCGATCTGCGGCTTAGGTGCCGGATCAATGCCGAATGCACGCAACACTTCCGCGTCAAAGCCTTCATTATGATAAGCCACCGGCACATCATAGATAGACTTAACGTCAAGCGCCTGAATAACGGCACTTTCGCGCACGTTACAGAACAAGGACAGCTTGCGGCGTTCATTTTCCGGAATCGGACGATCTGCACGAATAAGCAGAACATCAGGAGCAATACCGATAGAGCGCAGCTCTTTAACAGAGTGCTGTGTCGGTTTGGTTTTCAACTCACCCGCCGTTGGAATATACGGCATCAGGGTCAGGTGAATATAAACCGCCATTCCGCGTGGCAATTCATTGCCCAGCTGACGGATTGCTTCCAGAAACGGCATGGCTTCAATATCGCCAACCGTTCCGCCGATTTCACAAAGAACAAAATCATATTCGTCATTGCCGGAGGTGATGAAATTTTTAATTTCATCCGTGACATGAGGAATAACCTGAACCGTCGCACCAAGATAATCGCCGCGGCGTTCTTTTTCGATGATATTGCGGTAGATACGACCAGTCGTAATATTGTCCTGCTTGGTAGCAGGCTGACCGGTGAACCGCTCGTAATGACCCAGATCAAGATCTGTCTCTGCACCATCATCGGTCACAAACACCTCACCATGCTGGTAAGGGGACATCGTGCCCGGATCGACGTTCAGATAAGGGTCGAGTTTACGGATCCGCACGCGGTATCCGCGTGCCTGAAGGAGTGCAGCCAATGCTGCTGCGGCAATGCCTTTTCCAAGGGAAGAAACCACGCCGCCTGTGATGAAAACATATCGCGCCATGGGCTTATGTCGTTAGACTCTCCTGACTGATTCCGCCACTAAAAAATGAAGCCCTATCTAAAATAGTTGGTTTTTCCCCGTTATAAAGGGGGCAAAACCACAAGTTCATTTTTTGTCACTCACGCATCTGCACGCATTGGCGGACGGAATAAATTAAAATGAGAAAATCCGGTTGTTAAATAACCGACAACTTTCCAGCCCAGTTCTTCAGCTCCCCGCCTCTTCTGCTATGCCGGTTAACCCGTTATAATCAAACATAGAAGCGGTTTGCGTGCCATTTCAAATGGCCATAATAAAACACAAAAAAGCCGGGCCTGCGCCCGGCTTGTCAGCGCCTTACAATCTAAATCACAGAACAACAACCTCTGTGCCGAGACCAACGCGCTCATAAAGATCGAGCACATCTTCATTCAACATTCGGAAGCAACCGTTTGAAGCGGCACTGCCGATTGTCCAAGGCTGCACTGTGCCGTGAATACGGATATAGGTATCTTTATTACCCTGGAACAAATAAAGCGCACGGGAACCGAGCGGGTTGTTTGGTCCGCCATCCATACCGTTTTTGAAGCGGCCGTAATGGGCAGGGTTACGCTCAACCATTTCTTTGGTTGGAATCCAACGTGGCCATTCGCGCTTGGCGTTGATGGTGCCGGTACCTTTAAATTCAAGACCGACTTTACCAACCGCGATACCGTAACGGCGTGCAGTGGTTGAGGTCTCTACGAGGTAAAGGAAATAGTTTTTCGGATCGACAACGATTGTGCCTGGCTTATAACCGCTGAAAGCAACAGTCTGCGCATGAAAACGTGGCGCAATCTTATACTTTTCCGCCTGAGATACGTAAGTCTTTTTAGTCGGAGCAGCATCGTTCGGCGCAGCCTGCACAGGCATTGCCATGCAAAGTCCTGCAATACCAGCGAGAATGATATGGCGTAAAAACATTTGAATTTCCCGAAAATAAACCCAAAACGTGAGGGCGACAGTACATCAACTCATGCCCGTCTTTGATGTGTGATTACGACATCAACTTGTCATACTCAACAGGTGGATTTTATCCACAGCATGTTTTCATGCCCGCTATGGCATGGTTGCAACACTAAAGCATGCCTCCCAAAAGTGGGCACCGGTTTTGGGTTAAAGACATGCGTAAAAAATATAAAATGAGAGAGCGACTGCTATTGTGACAATGAAGCACGATACACGCTTAACTGCCAAGAAATTAGAAAAACGCTCACAAACAAAAAATCCCGACCTCAAAGAGATCGGGATTTAAAGATTTCAAAAGCTTGAAAGTCAAAACTTACTGTGAGCTTGGAACCGGATTAGCAGGTGCTGCCGGTACATCTTCTCTGGCCGGAGCCGGTGTTTCACCGCGTGATGATGCGCCACCCAGCTGGTTGAGGATGCCGCCACCGGTTGAACCTTCGCCAGCTGCCGGTGCCTGTCCACCTGCTGCCGGAATACGGTTTAAAATGTCTGTCGGACGTTCGCCGTAATTGGCCATGATGCCCAGAACCAGCGATGTTGCGAAGAAAGCAGCCGCAAGAATCGTTGTCATACGTGTGAGCGCATTTCCTGCACCACGCGCGGTCATGAAGCCGGAACCGCCGCCAATACCGAGCCCGCCGCCCTCAGAACGCTGGATAAGCACAACGCCGACAAGCGCGATAACAATCAGTAGATGAATGACAATGAGTACATGCTGCATGGAATCTGGTCTGCTTTCTTTATAGATCGCGGTCTTAATACGTCGCGGCTCTCTACACGGTATTGGAGAATAATCCAACCCCCATTTAGCAAGCCTTATCAGCGCCAAGTTATATAGTGACTATATATCTATAACACATCCCGGCGCTTTTAAAGGGGGCGGATCAATCAACCGCTCATTTTACAGGCTGCGATAGGCCTCGCAAATTGCCAGAAAATCAGCAGCTTTCAGGCTGGCACCGCCAACCAATGCGCCGTCAACATCAGCAACGCCCAGTAATTCAACCGAATTGGCAGGCTTGACCGAGCCACCATAGAGCAAGCGCATATGCGCGCCCTGCGCACCAAAACGCTCAATCAATGTCTCGCGCATAAAGGCGTGCACTGTGCGCACATCCTGTACGGTTGGTGTCAGGCCGGTGCCGATTGCCCAGACAGGCTCATAAGCAATAATAGTATTTTCAGCACTCACACCATCCGGCAATGAATTGGCAAGCTGCTCACCCACCACATCCAATGTGGTTTCTGCGTGGCGCTGATCGGCGGTTTCACCAACACAAACAATGGCAACCAAACCGGCCTGCCATGCAGCCAATGTCTTTGCCTTCACCATTTCATTGGTTTCGCGGTGATCCGTGCGTCGTTCAGAGTGGCCGACAATCACATAACTTGCACCGGCATCTTTCAGCATGAGTGCCGAAATATCGCCTGTATGGGCGCCAGATTGCGCCATATGGCAATCTTCACCACCAAGACCGACGCTTTCACCTTCAAGTGTTTCAGCGGCGCGTGAAAGCAAGGTTGCCGGAACGCAGATAACTGCATCGAGCTTGCGGCCATAGTCAGAGCTTAAGCCCGCAGCAATCGCACGCAATTCGGTCAGAGATTCCCCTGTGCCGTTCATTTTCCAATTGCCCGCTACTAAAGGGCGAATTCCTGGTGTCATGCGCTTCTCCTCGCCATGCTCTACCACCGTGTCGTCGCGCTTTATTTTTATGAACGCAGGCGGACGGTTTTTATGAATTTGCACCTGACTAACAAATTCACACGCGAATGCAACACTTAAAGAGTGCACATTAACCGGTCAAGAAAGCAGCTTTCCTCTCAATGAGTCCTTGCATCGCGCCTATGCTTAGGGCTATTCCCATACATCTGGAACTAACGCTTTCAATTAATAAAAGGTACCTCCATGCTCGACAGCTTGCGCGCCGCCACTCAAACCTGGATTGCAAAACTATTGCTTGGTATGCTCGTCTTAAGCTTTGCCGCTTGGGGTATCGCCGATATTTTCCGTGAAGACATGAGCGGATCCGCTGTATTAAGTGCCGGAAAATCCGAGGTTAGCGCGGTTGAATACCGTTTTGCCTATGAACAGCAGATGATGCGCTTGTCGCAGCAATTCCAGCAGCGCCTGACCAAAGAACAGGCTCAGGCACTGGGTGTGGAAAGTCAGGTCATCTCGCAGCTGGCCGCCGGCGTTGTGCTGGATGAAGAAGCCCACCAGATGAATTTGGGAATCACTAAAGACGGAATCGCCCGTCTGGTTGCCGAGGACCCTTCCTTCCATGATGCGTCCGGCCGCTTCAGCCCTGCACAATTTGATGCCGTGATGCGCCAATCCAACATTCGCGCTCAGGATTATCTCGACAGCCGCACACAGGTTGCGCGTCGTCAGCAGATTGTCGAAGCCGTAACCGATGGCATCAGCGTTCCTGATACATTGCTGAAAGCGCTGGCACTTTATGAAGGTGAGAGCCGCACGGTTGATTATATCACCATCCAGCCGGAAAAAGCAGCCGATATCGCCGCTCCGTCAGATGATGCGCTGAAGGCTTATTTTGAAGCCAATAAAGCCCAATATGCTGCTCCTGAATATCGCAAGCTGACTTACGTCAAGCTGGAGCCATCCGATATTGCTGATCCGAGCCAAGTGACACCTGAAGAAATCAGCGAATATTACGAAAAGAACCAGAGCCGCTATTCAACCACTGAAAAGCGCACCATCGAACAGCTGAGCTTTGCTGATGAAGCTGCCGCCAATGCCGCCGCCGAAAAACTTAAAACGGGCATGAGCTTCGATGATCTGGCCAAAGAACTCAACAAATCTGCCGACGATATCAAGCTCGGCACTTTTGAAAAATCCGCTCTGCCTGATCCGGTTCTCGCAGAAGCTGCCTTTGGTTTGAGCAAAGATCAGGCCAGCGATGTGGTGAAAGGTGCTTTTGGCCCTGTCATCCTGCGTGTGAGCGATATTGATGCCGCACACACCAAGCCGCTTGCAGAAGTTGAGCAGGAAATCCGCCTGAGCATTGCCACAACCATTGCTGCCACCGCTATTTCCAATGTACGTGACCAGCTGGAAGAAGATATTTCCAACGGCGTACCTTTGGCCGAAGCTGCAACCAAACTGGCGCTTAAGCCGGTCACCATTGCCGCTATCGATGCCGAAGGCAATGATATGAGTGAAAAGCCGGTTGAGAATTTGCCTGTGCAGGCACAGCTTATCTCCAACCTGTTCCAGACCGACAAGGGCATTGATAATGACCCGCTGTCGCTCGGCACCAACGGTTTCCTCTGGTATCAGGCTGACGACATCATCGCAGCCCGCGACCGCACCCTTGATGAGGTGAAGGACAAGCTCGTTGAAGCATGGAAGGCTGATGAAGCGATCAAAAACCTGATAGCCAAAACCGATGAGCTGAAGAAAAAAGTTCAGGACGGCACCACGCTGGAAGCATTGGCTGAAGAACTGGGCTTAGAGAAAAACACCAAGCGCGGTGTAACCCGTTCTGCCAATGATATCGAGCTTGGCTCGGCTGCCGTTGCAGCGGTTTTCCGTGGCGCCAATGGCCATATCGGCACTGCCGCGACACCAAACAATGATGCACAGATCTTGTTTAAAGTAACCGATGTGGTTGAGCCTGCCGGTATCAGCGCAGAATCAATCACTGAAGATCGCCGTAAAGCTGCTGCCAATGGCTTGTCTGATGACCTGCTGACACAGCTTATTGCCGAATTGCAAAAACAATATCCGGTTAAAGTGAACCAGACCGCGATCAACAATGCGATGGCATTTTAGGGGTGGCTATGGTTGACTTTAAAGATTTCATTGCAAAAGTTGCACTCGGCACACAGCTGAATACGCGGGAAGCTAAAGAAGCTTTCGATATTATGATGACAGGGCGTGCAACGCCCTCTCAGATCGGTGCCTTTTTGATGGCATTGCGCGTGCGCGGTGAAACCGTGCCGGAAATCAGCGGTGCAGTTTCATCGATGATGTCACGCGTTACAGAAGTCAAAGCACCCGACAATGCCATTGATATTGTTGGCACCGGCGGCGATCAGTCCGGCTCTTACAATGTTTCCTCCTGCTCCGCCTTTGTGGTTGCAGGTGCCGGTATTCCTGTTGCCAAACACGGCAATCGTGCACTTTCCTCGCGCTCAGGTGCAGCAGATGCAC